>NZ_JBBKBS010000022.1:0-62617 GCF_037890285.1 Phocaeicola sp. HCN-40430 | reverse complement strand
GTTCAATGGAGTCTGTACGGTGAGGTTAAACGGCGCAGCTGCCAACGGGTCGGTGGTATTGACCGTAATGCTCAGCAGGTCCTTGGGCATAATCTTCGCATCGTAAAGAGGAATTTCCTTTCCGTAGGTATTTACGGTTTCGGGGTCCTGCATGTAGGGTACTTTCTTGTAGGAGGTACATCCTGCCAGGAGGATGCCTGCAACGGCAATGAAAAGTATGTGTCGAATCTTCATAACATATAATGTTTTTGTTTATTACTTTTTGAGTTTTTAAGTTTAGGTGACCAGGTATCAGGTGACGAGTTGACAAGGCTTCTTCAATTGACAATTGATAATTGACAATTTTCCTTGTTCCCTTGTCAACTGTGAATTGTCAATTGTCAATTTCCTTTGTTTCCTTTACTTCTATTTTCCAAATACTCTGGCAAAGAATCCTTTCTTCTTGGGGGGATCGTAGTAGCTTTCTGCTTCGTACTTGCGCATGAGGTCTTCGTAGGAGAGTTTTTGGGTGACCATTTCGTAGATGATTCCCCAGTCGGGCAGTCCTCCGAGGTTGCGGTCGTCGATGAAGAGGTCTGCCTTGAGCTTGCGCGAGTAGTGGCGGTTGGATCCTTTTTCCTCTTCGGGGTAGTCGCGGTTGACGGCATAGAACTCGATGCCTCGTTCTCGGCAGAAGGCAAGGGCTTCGTCGAGCAGGCGTCCTTCTCGTACGGTCCAGAGAATAAGGCGATGCCTGTCCTGTTGCAAACGGTGCAGAGTTTCGAAGGCAAAAGGTATCTCTTTGCCTATTTCGGGATACTTGTGTTCGACAAGTGTTCCGTCGAAATCGATGGCTATGGTCATAAAAAAACAGAGATTTACTACAGGTCCGGGTACGCTTCGCGGTTACCTGTCACATTTTTATTGTAGAAAGGTAAATAATAAGATGTATATTTTTCGCAAAACTAAATCTTATTTCCCGTACAGCAAAGACTTTTTTAAAAAAAAATAAAGCGTTCTTGAAAGATTTGAGTTTTCAAGAACGCTTTATAAATAAGAATAATACAAAATGATATCTTAATATGCGTTTTTTTCACCATGTATGGCGTTGGCCACAGTACGGTAAATGATGTAAAGATCAAGGCCGAAACTCCAGTGCTCAATGTACCAGATATCTCCGTTTACGCGGCCTTCCATATCCTTTAATTCTTTAGTCTCACCGCGGAATCCGGTTACCTGACTCCAACCTGTAATACCCGGCTTGACAAAGTGGCGCACCATGTATTTGTTGATGAGTTTGGAGTATTCTTCGGTGTGCTTGAGCATGTGCGGGCGAGGGCCTACGATACTCATATCACCCAACAGTACGTTGATGAATTGTGGAAGTTCATCGATGTTGGTCTTGCGCATGATATTACCCCACCTGGTTTTACGCGGATCGTTTTTGGTTGCCTGCAGTGTATCTGCTTCCTTGTTGACCTTCATGGAGCGGAACTTGTAGCAATAAAATTCCTTGTCGTTGAGTCCGTTTCGTTTCTGGCGGAAGAAAATAGGACCAGGCATGGTAATTTTTGTGATGATAGTCACAATTATTAGTATAATAGGGAATAAGGTGCAAAGGAAGAGCAGAGAGAATATGATGTCGAATGCTCTTTTCATTGCTTTATTCTCAATGCGACTCAATGGGTCGGGGTGCAGGCTAAGGTAAGGTACGTTTCCGATAACGTTGAAATATACTCGGTTATGCAGATAGTTGTGAAAGTTTGGTACACTGTAAAAGTGCACCAGATTATTTTCGCAATAATTGATAATTGGAAGAATGATATGGCTGTATTGGGACGGAAGACAGCAATATAAATAATGAATGTCGGGGTGCTGCTGTAAATAAGAGCATACCTGTTCGGGAACTCCTAGGTAAGGACATTCTTTAGAGAATTCCGGATTGGGTTGAAAGTCAAAATAACCATGCACGCGATGGCCGGTAGACGGATCATCGGTCAGTTCGTGGAATAGCTCCCGGTTGTTTTCGGTGCTGCCTACCAATACTACATGGTTTAAATTCTTTCCTTTCAGACGGATTGATTTAATGATGGAGCGGAAAATCAGTCGATATGTGGCTATGCAGATAAATAGAGTCAGTATGTATCCTCCGAAAAACCAGGAGAAAACATCCATATATTTGCCGATGCTGAGCAGAATACCTGACAAGCATGCAAAGTAGATGACGGTGCGGAATACACGGGTCACAATCTGATAGGTGAAGACTTTGCGAAGATGTAAAATGACTCCTCCTTTCAAGGCACAGATAAAATAGCATAAAACTAATGTAATATTAATTTGGAGTAGAGAGGCTTTTAAAACATTGCTTCCTTTGCTGATTGCCCAGTAGTAAAACAAGATAAATAATCCTCCACAAATACATAAATCTCCAAAAACTACAAAGGCTTTAATCAGCCCATTGTACCGGGTTGTGTGGTGATAGTCTGCCATGATGTTTTGCTCCTTTTAGAAAAAAAAGTTTTTTTACGATTATTTACTAAGATCAACGTTGCAAAGATAGGCTTTGTTGTTGAGAATCACAAGTAATTCTTTTATTGTTTTTAATAGTAGAAAATGTTTATTGGTTAACGTGTGTTAATTAAAAGTATTTTCCTTGTTGTTTATTATGTTGCATAACATAAAATAATTATCTTTGCATCGTGTTTTTCATGGTATTAGATTTAAGGTTAATGAAGATTGGGAGTCTGGGAAGATTCCCTTTTTTTATTTAAATATGCTGATGAGTATATTTCATTAATTTGACAAATTAGGGTGGCAGCTTTTGCGGATCGATAAAAAGTGCACAGGATTGTGTGTGATATCTTAGGATAAAAAAATCAGGAACTCCAAGATGGTTTTCAATTTTATTTTTTACCTTTGTTTCTAATAAATTTTACTTAAAATGCTATGAATATTAAAATCCGCCTGATCATTATGAACTTCCTGCAGTTTGCAGTGTGGGGAGCTTATCTGACTTCAATGGGAACTTATCTTGCCAATATAGGCTTGGGAAGCCATATTGGTTTGTTTTATGCAATGCAAGGAATTGTTTCGCTGTTTATGCCTGCCATTCTCGGAATTATTGCAGACCGCTGGATGCCGGCACAGCAGTTACTGGGGTTGAGTCATTTACTGGCCGCCTTGTTTATGGCTGGAGCCGGTTATTATGGAATGACGGCGGGTGATATGGTTTCTTTCCCTGTTTTGTTTGCTTTTTATTCGATGAGTGTGGCGTTTTATATGCCTACGCTGGCACTGTCGAATTCGGTGGCGTATACTGCTTTGGAAAAGAAGGGGCTGGATACAATCAAGGCTTTTCCGCCTATCCGTACATGTGGTACCATCGGCTTTATCTGTTCGATGTGGCTGGTCGATCTCATGGGTTTCCAGAATAATTATATGCAGTTTTATACGTGTGCCGTATGGGGAGTGATTTTGGCGGTGTATGCACACACATTGCCACACTGTCCGGTAAATAAGACTCATTCTCAGAAAAAAACAATTGTGGAAGCTCTGGGACTCAATGCCTTTCTGCTGTTTAAACAGAAAAAAATGGCGATATTCTTTGTGTTCTCCATGTTGTTGGGGGTATCGTTGCAGATTACCAATGGGTTTGCCAATCCGTTTATTACAAGTTTCAGTTCTATTCCCGAGTATGCTGATACGTTTGGAGTACAGCATGCTAATCTGCTGATCTCACTCTCGCAAATCAGTGAAACGTGTTGTATCTTGCTGATCCCGTTTTTCTTGAGCCGTTTTGGTATTAAAAAGGTGATGCTGATTGCGATGGTGGCTTGGGTGTTGCGTTTTGGTTTGTTTGGCTTGGGAAATCCGGGAAGCGGAGTGTGGATGTTTATTCTTTCCATGCTGGTATATGGAGTGGCATTCGACTTCTTCAATGTTTCCGGTTCATTGTATGTGGATAAGGAAACTGATATTTCAATCCGTTCCAGTGCGCAGGGATTGTTTATCATTATGACTAATGGAGTGGGTGCTACTGTGGGTACACTGGCTGCTCAGTGGATAGTAAACCAGTTTGTAGACTTTAGCAGTACGGCTCCTCAGGTTGAAGGGTGGAGCAATGCGTGGTTTATTTTTGCTGCGTACGCACTGGTGGTAGCGGTTGTGTTTGCTTTGGTTTTCCGTTATAAACACGAACGGACAGTCTGACAACGTTATTAATTGATATAAAAGCTATGAAAAAGAGTGTGTATGTATGCCTGATGTGTTTGGCCATGATATGGCTGGCATCGTGCTCAAGTGAAAAAAAGTATGTGAACGTGTTGCCGGAGAATCCGGGGGCAGTGGTATCTGTAGATTTGAAACAACTGGTACAGAAAAGTGATTTGTCTGCAGAAGATACTAAGGCTGTTGTGACTGAGATTAAGAATACCTTGGGTAACGGATTGGATGCACAGGGTACGGAACTGATAGATAAAGTGTTGGCGGATCCCTCGGAAAGTGGACTGGATTTGAAGCAAAAAGTGTATCTGTTTGTGGATGACAAAGGAGAAAAAGGGGGCTTGCTGGCATGTGTGCAGGATAAAGGAAAACTGAATGAGCTGGTTGGTTTGCTGGGAAAACAGCAGCCATCGGCAGCTATAGAAGATAAGGGAGCGTATAGTCAGGTTGTACAAGAGCAAGGGGTGTTGGCGTATAGCGATTGCTCTTGCTTGCTTTTGTTCTCGGACAAAGGAAAGGATGCTGATTTGCAGACCTGGGCTTCTGAATTAATGGGAGGAGAGAATAAAAACTCTTTCTGTGATAGCAAGGGCTTCGAAAGTATGGAAAAGATAAAGGGAGATATCTCTGTCTTTATGTCGATGGTGATGTTGCCTGAAGAATATAAGATGATGGCTAAAATGTCTATGCCCGCAACTGTTGCTTGGAAGGATCTGAACATTGTGGCAGGAGTACATTTTGAAAAAGGACGTATGGTTCTTGACATTGAAACCCTTATCAATGATGCCCTGAAAAAGGAATACGAAAAGATTCGTCCTATTTATTCGAAAGAAACTACTGATAAGTTCTTGAAGATGTTCCCGAAAGGTTCGTTCATGTGGGTAGATATGGGCTTGAAAGGAGATAAATTGTATGAAACATTGATGAAGGAACCTGCTATGGCAGCACAGCTGGGTGGTGTACAGACCATGTTTGACTTGAAGTCGGCATTGAGCGCGATTGATGGAGAAACAGTAATCTGTATTTCTAATCTGGAACCTTTGTCGTTTGCATTGATGGCTGAGGTGGAGAACTCGGATTTTATGCAGAGTTTTGAAAGTTTGAAGCCGATGTTGGACATGACCAGAGGACAGATGAAGCTGGTGGAAACCGGAAAGAATGCGTATGAGCTGCAGATGGCAGACGGACGTATGATGGGTGTGCAAGGCAACGTGTCTATATATATAGGTGTAAAAGATGGAGTATTTTATCTGACTAATGATAAGATGTGTGCCGAACAGAAAGAGGCCGATAACTCAATGAAGAATGAATCGTGGGCTGGTAATGTGCCGGGTAAACGGTGCTTCTTTGTGATGAACTGTTATTCACTGAATGAGATAATGAATGCTAATCATCAGGTTTATAGTTCGAAAGATCAGTTGACACAGCGGATGCTGAGTGTTATGGATTACATGACAGTAGAGGCAGAGGATGATACTCACGGACGTATGGAACTGGGTATGAAGGATAAGGAAACAAATGTCTTGAAGCAGTGGATTGCGTTGGGTAAGGAGCTTGCTGTCCGCTAATTGAGGTCTTGATATCTTGTAGTTATGTCCGAATGGTTGCATGGAATGGTGCTGCTGTTCGGACATAACTTTTTTATTTTCGTTTGTCTCTGCTCTCGCCTTTCACTATCTTTTCAGAAGATAGGATGCGGCTTGGCATAGTTCAAACTTGAAAACTATGTTTTCGTTTGCCTCTGCTCTCGCCTTTCACTATCTTTTCAGAAGATAGGATGCGGCTCGGCATAGTTCAAACTTGAAAACTATGTTTTCGTTTGCCTCTGCTCTCGCCTTTCACTATCTTTCTAGAAGATAGGATGCGGCTCGGCATAGTTCAAACTTGAAAACTGTGTTTTCGTTTGCCTCTGCTCTCGCCTTTCATTATCTTTGCATGAGTGAAATTTTAAAAGGAAAAAATATGCATGTATTTTATACACCGGATATTGATATTTGTCTGGAGCTTCCCGAAGAAGAAGCCGGACACTGTCTGAGAGTATTACGCTTGGGTGTAGGCGACGAAGTGATGCTGACAGACGGGAAAGGATTTTTTTATAAGGCAGTCATCAGTGCGGCTACGGGAAAACGGTGTCAGGTGAAAGTGGTGGAGAAAATGGAACAGGAGAAGTTCTGGAAAAGGCATTTGCATCTGGCTATGGCTCCTACCAAGAATATGGACCGTATAGAGTGGTTTGCAGAAAAAGCTACGGAAATAGGCTTTGATGAATTGAGCTTTTTGAATTGCCGTTTTTCTGAACGGAAGGTTATCAAGACGGAACGTATTGAGAAGATTGTGGTGTCGGCCATGAAGCAGTCGTTGAAGGCACGTAAGCCGATTGTGAATGAAATGACGGACTTTGCTAAATTTATGCAACGGGATTTTCAGGGACAGAAATTTATCGCTCACTGTTACGAGGGAGAGAAGCCTTTGCTGAAAGAGGTTTTGAAACCTGGGGAAGATGCACTGGTTTTGATTGGACCGGAAGGTGATTTTAGTCCGGAGGAGGTTCAGAAAGCTGAAGCACTGGGCTTTCAGCCAATCAGTCTGGGTAAATCGAGACTGCGGACAGAAACGGCTGCGCTGGTTGCTGTGCATATGATGAATTTATTTAATTCTTAAAGTAATGAAAACACTGAAATATTGGATAGGGGCAGCTGCTGTATGGGTACTGACGGCTTGTTCGGGAGGTGCAGACTATGAACGTGTGTTGCCGAAGGATGCTGCTGCGGTAGCGACTGTCGATCTGAAAGCGATGGCTGCTAAAGCTGGCTTACAGAATAGTGAAGGACAGGTGGCGATGAACCGGCTGGCTGACTTGTTGAAAAGTGGGCTGACTGATTCGGAGAATCTGATTGACAGAATTGTGGCAGATCCAGATGAAAGCGGATTGTCTTTGAAAGACAGGCTGTATTTGTTTGTAGAAAAACGCTCGGTGTCTGCTGGTGTGCTGATGCGGGTAACTGATGAGGGAAAACTGACAGATTTGCTGGAGATGCTGAAAGAGCAGGGCGTGTGTGAGGCGTTACGTGAAAGCGACGGATGTACTTGGACGCTGATGGGAAAGATGCTGATCGCTTATAATGAAGATGCTTTTCTGTTGGTGATGGATCCTTCGGGAAGGAATGCCGGTGATATGCAACATTCGGCTGCAAAATGGTTGAGACAGAAACGGGAGGATAGCTTTGCTGAAACTGAAGATTATCAAAGTATTCAGGATGCAAAAGGAGATATTTCTGTTTGGGCTTCAATGGCTTTGCTGCCGGAACGTGCGATTTATCCATTGACAATGGGAGGGTCGGCTGAACTGAAAGGGGAGGACGTGAAGGCCTTGGCTACAATGAATTTCGAGACAGGTAAGCTGGTGTGTGATGTACGTTCGCTTACCATCGATAAGGTGATGATGAAGGTGGCGGAAGAATATTTTAATGCTACATCACCGGTAAAAGGAGACCATTTGGATGATTTTCCTGCCAATACGTTCGGTTGGAGTACATTGTCCGTAGACGGAGCAAAGTTATATAAATGGTTGAATAGCAATCCTGCTGTGAAGCGTATGTTTGAGCATTCGATGATTCCGCTTGATTTTCATGCCATTTTCTCTGCTGTAAAAGGTGACGTGTCGTTTACTGTGACTAATCCGCTGTATGGAGATTATATTTTATTGGCGGATGTGGTAAGTACGGATTTTCTGCAGACTGTTGAGGACCTGAAACCGATGATTGCCATGACTGGAGGACAAATGCGCTTGATGAATCGTGGAGAACATGCGTATGAATTTTATATGATGGATGGTAGTGCACTGAATTTGCGTCCTGGTCCGGTTCATGTGTGGTTTGGAGTAAAGGATGGTAAAATGTATTTTACCAATAGGGAGAATCTGGTAGAGAGAAAAGTGCTGGGGTTGTCGATGAAGAATACGGAATGGGGAAAAGAAGTAGAAGGAAAGAGAGTATTCTCTGTAGTGAACTTCATTTCTTTGATGCAGGCCGTATCGTCTACACTTCGCAAGCAGCAGATGCCCCCCGTGTTTATAGGCTTGGACAGACTGGACAGGATGACAGTGGAGATGAGAGAAGAGGATAAAATGGTGCATATGGAACTGCTCTTTAAAGATCGGAACAGAAACGTGCTGGAGCAGATGACGGCATTGGTAAATCTGACAACCGGAAAATAAAATTGGAAAAATGAATACAATAGAATTGCAACAGACTTTGCCTGTGGTTTTTATGGGCAGAGATTGTGTCGTGTCGGATATATGGCACAAACAGATTGCGTTTCAGAAAGGACAAATTTGTTTGGTGGAAGCTGCTTCGGGGACGGGAAAATCTTCGCTCTGCAGCTTTGTGTATGGATACAGAAAAGACTATCAGGGAATTATTTCTTTTGATGGAGAAAATGTCAGAAAGTTTACGGTGGACCGGTGGGTGAATATCAGGAAAAGAGAATTGAGCATGCTTTTTCAGGAGTTGCGCTTGTTTCCGGAGCTGACGGCGGGAGAAAATGTAGTCTTGAAAAATGGGTTGACAAAGTATGCCAGCCGAAAGCAGATGGAGGAGTGGTTTGACCGGCTTGGAATTGCGGACAAATGGAATCAGAAAATCGGACAAATGTCGTACGGTCAGCAACAGAGAGTGGCTTTTGTAAGAGCTTTGTGCCAACCTTTCGATTTTATTTTTCTGGATGAGCCTATCAGTCATCTGGACGATGGAAATGCCCGGATAATGGCTGATATTCTGAAGGAAGAAGTAGACAAACGTGGAGCCGGCGCAATTCTGACTTCCATAGGAAAGCATCTGGAGATGAATTATGACAGGGTATTGAAACTGTAGAAGAAGATGACTTTGAAACTAAAAATTCAAAATAAAAAATTAAACAAATCATGCTTTGGAAATTATTGAAACAGCATATTAGCGTGGCGCAATTGGCTGGATTCTTTCTGGCTAATTTGTGTGGAATGGTGATTGTGCTGCTGAGCGTGCAGTTTTATAAGGATGTCTTGCCTGTGTTTACGCAGGGGGATAGCTTTATGACGAAGGATTATTTGATTCTGAGTAAAAAGGTAAGCACATTGGGGTCGCTGGTGGGAAAAAGTAATACGTTCTCGGCTGGTGATGTGGATGAAATTAAGAAACAGCCTTTTACGGCAGAGGTCGGAGCTTTTAAGCCGACTCAGTTTCGTGTATCGGCAGGAATGGGAGTACAGGGGATGCAGATGTCTACCGATATGTTTTTTGAATCGGTGCCCGACCGCTTTGTAGATGCAAAACTGGATCGCTGGAAATTTGATGCTTCGCAAGAGGTGATTCCTATCATCGTACCACGTAATTATCTGAATCTGTATAACTTCGGGTTTGCGCAAAGCAGAAACTTGCCTAAGATATCGGAGGGACTTGTGGGTATGGTAAATTTGAATATCCGATTGATGGGTAACGGACAGGTGAAAGTGATGAAAGGGAATATTGTAGGATTTTCTGACAGATTGAATACAATTCTGGTGCCGGAGACTTTTGTGGATTGGGCTAATAAAGTGTATGGGACTGGACAGCAGACTGAACCGTCGAGACTGATTGTAGAGGTACACAATCCGGCAGATGAGAGAATTGCACGTTTCCTGAAAGAAAAAGGATATGAAACCGAAGGTGACAAGGCCGATGCCGGAAAAACTGCCTGGTTCTTGAAACTGATTGTGGGTATAGTGATGTCTGTAGGGTTGATTATCAGTATACTTTCATTTTATATTCTGATTCTCAGTATTTATCTTTTATTGCAAAAGAATACGAAAAAGCTGGAAAATCTGTTGTTGATAGGATATAGTCCTGCACGTGTGGCACGACCTTATCAGGTGTTGTCTGCCGCGGTCAATTTACTGGTACTTATATTGAGTCTTGTTGTGGTATGCCTCATACGGGGAGAGTATCTGGATGTAGTGAATGGATTATTCCCGGATTTGAACCCTGGTGGGCTTCTTCCATCTTGTCTGGTAGGAGGAATATTGTTTGTGGCTGTTACGATACTGAATGCTATTATTGTACGCCGGAAAATTAATGAGATATGGATGAGAAAATGAGTAAATCTTAAAAAGAGTTTTCTCATTGAAAGTTGAAAAATACGCTACTTTCTGTACAGAGGAGTACTTTGTATGGAGGGTAGCGTTATTTTTTTAAGGCTATGAAGGGGAATGAAATCGTATATATGTGAATAAATGTTTATTCGTGTTCTCTATTGTAAAATGGAATGTTCAATATTAGTTGATTTGTGTCTTATAACATAGTTTTAAGGCTAAAAAATGTTATATGGAGTTACACCCATGCAAGATTATTCTATAAATTTGCGTAACACAAATAGTCAAACTTTTAACAATTGAATGACCAACTTTATTGGAACTTTTGTGAAGGGAGACTTTTAAAATTTAAAAGTATAGCTTATGTCAAAAATCGTTGGACACATTTCGCAGGTAATCGGTCCGGTAGTCGATGTACACTTCAAACTTGAAGGTAAGGATGCGGAACATGCTTTGCCGAAGATCCACGATGCGATGACTATCGTAAGACACGATGGCCGCACATTGGTGGTGGAAGTGCAGCAGCACATTGGTGAAGATACTGTTCGTACCGTGGCAATGGACAGCACGGATGGATTGCAGCGCGGAATGGAAGTCGTGCCAACCGGTCAGGCAATTACAATGCCGGTCGGTACTCAGATTAAAGGACGAGTAATGAACGTTGTCGGTGAAACTATTGACGGCATGAAGGAACTGGACAAAACGGACGGTTTCCCTATTCATCGTGAGCCGCCTAAATTTGAAGATCTGGCTACTACTCAGGAAGTCCTTTTTACAGGTATTAAGGTAATTGACCTTTTGGAACCTTATCTAAAAGGAGGTAAAATTGGATTGTTTGGTGGCGCTGGTGTAGGTAAAACAGTGCTTATCAAAGAGTTGATTAACAACATTGCGAAGAAACACAACGGCTTCTCTGTGTTTGCGGGAGTAGGAGAACGTACTCGTGAGGGTAATGACCTGCTGCGTGAAATGATTGAGTCAGGGGTAATCCGTTATGGCGATGAATTTCTGAAGAGTATGGAGGAAGGAAATTGGGATCTTTCCAAAGTAGATTATAATGAAGTGGAAAAATCGCAGGTAGCAATGGTTTTCGGTCAGATGAACGAACCTCCTGGTGCACGTCAGTCTGTAGCTCTTTCCGGTTTGACCTTGGCAGAATCTTTCAGAGACAGACAAACCGGAGAAAATGGACCGCGTGATATCTTGTTCTTTATCGATAATATCTTCCGTTTTACTCAGGCCGGTTCTGAGGTATCTGCCTTGTTGGGACGTATGCCTTCGGCTGTAGGATATCAGCCTACTCTGGCTACAGAAATGGGACAGATGCAGGAACGAATCACTTCTACCAAAAACGGATCTATTACTTCTGTACAGGCCGTATATGTGCCGGCAGACGACTTGACAGACCCTGCTCCGGCTACTACCTTTACACACTTGGATGCGACTACGGTATTGAGCCGTAAGATTACCGAGTTGGGTATTTATCCGGCTGTGGATCCGTTGGAATCAACTTCTCGTATTCTTGACCCGCTGATTGTTGGCAAAGAACATTATGAAACTGCTCAGCGCGTAAAACAAATTCTGCAACGTAATAAGGAATTGCAAGATATTATCTCTATTTTGGGTATGGATGAACTTTCGGATGAAGACCGTCTGACTGTGAACCGTGCACGTAGAGTACAGCGTTTCTTGTCGCAGCCATTTGCTGTAGCCGAACAGTTTACTGGAGTTCCCGGAGTGATGGTATCTATTGAAGATACAATTAAGGGATTCAAGATGATTCTGGATGGTGAGGTAGACTATTTGCCGGAACAGGCTTTCCTGAATGTAGGTACGATAGAAGATGCCATAGCAAAAGGTAAGAAATTGCTGGAAGCTGCTCAGGGATAAGCCGGACCGGAACAGAAAGGCTTGTCAATTAAAATAGAATAATATGAAAGAACTTCATTTGGTAATTGTTTCACCCGAACGAATCGTGTTCGATGGTATGGCAGAGTCGGTTACATTGCCGGGAGAACTCGGAGAGTTTCAGGTATTGCCCGATCATGCTCCGCTCATTTCGTCGCTTGTGAAAGGGGAGGTGAAATATGTTGCCGGAAAAGAAACACAAGTTTTGCCGATTACTGAAGGATTTGTGGAAGTTAGAGACAATCAGATATCAGTCTGTGCTGAACTTTGAGAAAAGTGAAGTGGACGCTGAACTAAAAACGTTTTGGTAGTTTCCGGTTGAAAAAACTACATAATACTATGTTAATGTTAGCCGTAAAGAAAAAGTTTGTAGTAGAACATACTCTTGCAGGAATTGTTCTGACGGGGATTGTGGCCTTAGTATACCATCTGTTTATACCGGAACGGTATTTTCTGTGGTTTCCTGCCATACCGATATTCTTCTATCTTTTCGGCTTATTTTATATAGGTATGTTTACGTTCAGTATCCGGCTGGGGCAAGATAAAATAGCCATGACTTACATGGTATGTAAGGCTATAAAGTTTATATTGAGTGCGTTTGTCATGATTGCTTATGGCTTTCTGGTAAGGCACGAGATTGTAGCTTTCGTCGGTACATTTATCTTCTTTTATTTTGCCTTTCTGATTTTTGAGACACGCTTCTTCCTTCTGTTTGAAGAGAAACTTAAACAAGAGAAAAAAAACAATGAAAAAACTTCGGTACATAGCAATAATTCTGCTTCTGCTGGTTAGTATGCCGGGAATGGTATGTGCTCAGTCTGCGGGAACGGCTTCACCGGAAAGTGAAGAGGAACTCAATGTGAATGAACTGGTGTTCGGACATATTGGCGATGCATACGAATGGCATATCGTGACGCTGGGAAAGACAGAACTCAGTATTCCACTGCCGGTTATTGTAAAAAGCAGCACCGGATGGCATGTGTTTTCTTCTTCCCGCCTGGAAGAGGGGGCATACGAAGGATTATATATTGCCAAAGGTGGGGCATACGACGGTAAGATAGTAGAACGAAATGATGCTGGTGAAGAGGTTCGCCCTTTTGATATTTCCATTACGAAGAATGTGCTGGGGCTGTTTATAAACAGTGCGTTGCTGCTTGTCATCCTGATGAGTTGTGTACGCTGGTATAAAAAACATCCGGTAGAACAGGGAGCTCCCAAAGGAGGAGTAGGTATGATTGAGGCATTGGTGCTGATGGTGTACGACGATGTGATAAAAGGTTGCATCGGAGAAGACTATAAGCGATATGCTCCGTATCTGCTGACTGCATTTTTCTTTGTATTGGTAAATAACTTGATGGGGCTGGTGCCGTTTTTCCCGGGAGGAGCTAATATAACAGGTAACATAGCTGTTACTTTGGTGTTGGCCATTTGCACGTTTATCTTTACGAATGTGTATGCTACGAAGGCTTATTGGAAAGAAATTTTCTGGCCGGAGGTGCCTACCTGGCTGAAAGCTCCGATACCTATGATGCCGTTGATTGAGTTCTTCGGTATATTTACGAAACCGTTTGCACTGATGATTCGTCTTTTTGCTAATATTATGGCAGGACATGCGGCTATTCTGAGTTTGATAGCCATCATCTTTATTACTGCAAAAGTGGGACCAGTTATTAATGGTTCGATGACGGCAGTGGCAGTGATATTCGGTATTTTTATGGATGCGCTGGAAGTACTGGTAGCATTCATTCAAGCTTATGTGTTTACAATGCTTTCGGCTGTATTTATCGGTCTGTCGAGAGTAAAGGAACACGAAGCAAGCAAATAGAGATTAAAAAAATAGGAAAGTATAACCATTTAAAAATTGTAAGATTATGTTATTGTCAATTTTATTGCAGGCTGCTGCAGGTGTAGGTATTAGTAAATTGGGTGCTGCTATTGGTGCAGGTATTGCAGTTGTAGGTGCTGGCCTTGGTATTGGCCGTATCGGTAGCTCGGCTATGGAAGGTATTGCACGTCAGCCGGAAGCATCAGGCGATATCCGAATGAGTATGATTATCGCTGCTGCTTTGGTAGAAGGTGTGGCTTTGATTGCCATTGTAGTTTGTTTGTTGACTTTGTTTTTGTAATTTTCAGATGACGAGGTATCAGGTAATAGGGCACAAGGCTTTAAATATCTTTTCAAGGAACTTGTCGACTCGTCACCTGAAACCTTTAAAACTTTAAAAACTATGGGATTATTAACTCCAGATCCGGGATTGATGTTCTGGATGATTATAGTATTTGGAGCTGTTTTCTTTGTATTGGCAAAGTATGGCTTCCCTGTAATCATCGGCATGGTTGAGGATCGGAAAGCATACATTGACGATTCGCTGAAGGCGGCACGTGAGGCCAACGAACAATTGGCAAATGTGAAGGCCGAAGGCGAAAAAGTGCTTGCTCAGGCTCGTGAGGAACAGGCACGGATACTGAATGAAGCTTCTGCTACACGCGACCGTATCATTAAAGATGCACAGGAGCGTGCCATGCTGGAAGGACAGCGCCTGATGGATGAAATGAAAAAACAAATTGAAACTGAAAAAGAAAGTGCAATTCGTGATATCCGACGTCAGGTAGCAGTCTTGTCAGTAGATATTGCAGAAAAGATCATGCGCAGTAAACTGGCTGATGAAAAAGAGCAGATGGAGTTGATTGACCGTATGCTGGATGAAATGCTTGAATCTTCTAAAAAATAAATGTTATGAATACTGGAGTTGTTTCTATGCGTTATGCAAAGGCATTGCTGGCGTATGCAAAGGCACAAGGTAAAGAAGATGTAGTGTACGAAGAAGTGAAAACACTTGCTGTACATTATGCGGAGGTGCCGGAATTGCGTCGGGCCATAGAGAATCCGGTACTGGATGTGAAACAAAAACTGAATCTGCTCTGCGAAGCCGCAGGAGGTAAGACTGTTTCTGAGGAACTGATGCGTTTCTTTAATTTGGTGCTGGAGGAAAAAAGAGAGAAATTCCTGCAATTCATGACTTGGTCGTATATTGATCTGTACAGGGAAGACAAGCATATCCTCATCGGAAAATTAACAACTGCGATTTCTTCACCTAAGCTGGTAAAACATCTGGAAGAATTGGCAAGCGAAAAAACCAAAGGAAATGTAGAGCTGGAAGCGAAAGTAGATCCTGCTCTCATTGGAGGTTATATCATCGAACTGGCCGGCTTCCGTATGGACGCCAGTGTGGCCAATCAGCTCAAGAGGGTGAAGCGTCAGTTTATGGCGAGAAATAGAAGAATAGTTTAATATTAGAAGTTGGAGATATAAAATATGCCAGAAAATACAATAAAACCCAGCGAAGTTTCGGAAGTATTGCTGCAGCAGTTGCAGGGTATTGATACTTCCTTGAAATTCGATGAAGTGGGAACTGTATTGCAAGTGAGCGATGGTGTGGCGCGTATCTACGGATTGCGAAATGCCGAAGCCAACGAATTGCTGCAGTTTGAAAACGGTATCATGGGTACTGTGATGAATCTGGAAGAGGATAATGTGGGTGCCGTATTGTTGGGACCTACAGACCAGATCAAAGAGGGGATGATTGTAAAACGTACAAAGCGTATTGCATCTATTAATGTAGGCGAAAGTATGCTGGGACGTGTAATCGACCCACTGGGTGTTCCTTTGGACGGACGTGGCGAAATTGGCGGTGAACTGTATGAAATGCCTTTGGAACGTAAGGCACCGGGAGTTATTTTCCGTCAGCCGGTGGCTGAACCTCTGCAGACAGGATTGAAAGCTATCGATGCCATGATTCCTATCGGTCGCGGACAGCGTGAGTTGATTATCGGTGACCGTCAGACCGGAAAGACAGCAATTGCCATTGATACCATTATTAATCAGCGTGCTAACTATGAGGCTGGGAATCCGGTATACTGTATTTATGTGGCAGTAGGACAGAAAGGCTCTACAGTGGCTAGTCTGGTAAACGCCTTGCGTGAAAAGGGAGCAATGGATTATACCATTGTGGTAGCTGCAACAGCTTCAGACCCTGCAGCCATGCAGTATTTTGCTCCGTTTGCGGGAGCTGCCATCGGAGAATACTTCCGCGATACCGGCCGTCATGCTTTGGTAGTTTACGATGACTTGTCTAAACAAGCGGTTGCATATCGTGAAGTATCTTTGATTCTTCGTCGTCCTTCCGGACGTGAAGCATATCCGGGCGATATTTTCTATTTGCATTCACGTTTGCTGGAACGTGCAGCTAAGATTATTTCTCAGCAGGAAGTGGCCGAACAGATGAACGATTTGCCACCAAGCCTGAAGGGAAAGGTAAAAGCAGGAGGATCGTTGACTGCTTTGCCTATTATCGAAACACAGGCTGGAGACGTATCTGCTTATATTCCTACTAACGTGATTTCTATTACCGATGGTCAGATCTTCCTGGAAACAGACTTGTTTAACCAGGGATTCCGTCCGGCTATCAACGTAGGTATCTCGGTATCTCGTGTAGGTGGTAGTGCACAGATTAAGAGTATGAAGAAAGTGGCCGGTACATTGAAGATAGATCAGGCACAATATCGTGAATTGGAAGCCTTCTCTAAATTCAGTAGTGATATGGACCCTGTTACAGCAATGGCTATCGACAGAGGACGTAAGAATAACCAGTTGCTGATTCAGCCTCAATATTCACCGATGCCTGTAGGAGAACAGGTTGCAATCTTGTATTGCGGTACACACGGATTGATGCGTGAAGTGCCTATCAGTAAGGTTCGTGCTTTCCAGGATGCCTTCCTGACCACTATGCGTGCAAACCATCAGGCTGATGTACTGGATGTACTGGCCAGCGGAAAGATCAGCGATGAAATTACTGCAGTAATAGAAAAGGTGGCAGCTGATACAGCAGGCCAATTTAAAGAAAGATAATTGTCATGGCATCACTGAAAGAAGTAAAAGGAAGAATAAATTCAATTCAAGGTACGCTGAAGATTACTTCGGCTATGAAGATGGTGGCCTCGTCGAAGCTACATAAGGCTCAGGAGGCAATAGAAAACATGCTTCCTTACGAACGACGACTGCATCGTATGCTTACCAACTTTCTGAGTGCGGGGCTTAGTGTAGAGTCACCTTTCATTGTGAAACGTGATGTGAAAAAGATTGCCGTTGTTGTGTTTGCTTCGAACAGTAGCTTGTGCGGTGGATTTAATATGAATGTGATTCGTCATTTGACTGAAATCATAGAAAAATACAGTGCAAAGATTGGTAAGGAGAATATCCTGGTATATCCGGTAGGGCGTAAGGTGGCCGATGCCGTGAAGAAAATGGGATTTCAGCCGATGGGTGATTTCCAGCATATGAGCGGAAAACCGAATTACAAGGAAGCATCTGACTTATCGACCGATTTGATAAACCGTTTCTTAAGCGGGGAAATACAACAGGTAGAGTTGCTGTATAATCATTTTAAGTCGACTTCTACACAAGTTCTGACACAAGAGACCTATTTGCCTATCGACTTGTCTGCTGCTCAAACAGCAGATGAAGCAGGGGAAAGCAACGTGCAAGCTGATTATATCATAGAGCCGTCTGCCGAAGAAGTGATGCAGGAATTGTTGCCTAAGGTGCTACGTATGAAGATTTATACAGTTTTGCTTGATTCGAATGCGGCAGAGCATGCTGCACGAACCATGGCTATGCAAATTGCAACAGACAATGCAAATGATTTAATTCAGGAGCTGACTTTGATTTATAACAAGAGTCGTCAGCAGGCAATTACAAACGAATTGCTGGACATTGTCGGAGGAAGTATGGCATAAGACTGTTGATACTATAGGAAAGAGGGCTGTCTCAAAATACTTTGAGATGGCCTTTTTTTATGCATTTCCTGACAGGCGTATAATGTGACAGGAATAGAAGGGGAGTGGAACGTGTTGGAGACTTTAATCGCCGTCGTTGGTTACAGAGTTGGCGTCGTTGGCTGTATAGTCGGCGCCGTCGATTGTGCAGCCGACGTCGTCGGCTTAAATCAGCGGATAGAAGCATGACATTATATTGATGCTGATGAATCTCTTTCTTTCAGGTAAATTGGGTTGGGTAAATCTTATCAGAAAAAGATAAAGGCCCTCTCATTTGTGGTTATGAGCTGGCCTTTTAACTCTCGAATAAACTAAAAAATTAATTATCTTAAAAAAGAATTTCACTTGTATTTACTTCATAAACAACACAGATACGCGTTTTGTTCACGAGTTGTGTAAAAAAATGAATATTTGGGTATAAAATCGAGTGAATTTTAGATAGTGGAAGTGCAACTTATGGGGAAGTTGCTATAAAAAACAAAATCTATCATCTTAAGTCAGATAAACTAAGAAGATAGATTGCTGATTTTCTGTCGGGGTAGCGGGATTCGAACCCACGACCCCCTGCTCCCAAAGCAGGTGCGCTAACCGGACTGCGCTACACCCCGAACAAATATTTTCTCTCTTTTTAAAGTTTACATTGTCGGGGTAGCGGGATTCGAACCCACGACCCCCTGCTCCCAAAGCAGGTGCGCTAACCGGACTGCGCTACACCCCGAACAATCATTCTCTCTTTTTAGGTTTACTCGTCGGGGTAGCGGGATTCGAACCCACGACCCCCTGCTCCCAAAGCAGGTGCGCTAACCGGACTGCGCTACACCCCGAAGAGGTTTTCCTTAAAAGCGCTGCAAAGGTATGGGTTTATATTTAAATATGCAAGTATTCGGGGTGTTTTTTTATCTTTTTTATTCAATAAATTATTCGGCGAAATACTTTCTCCCTGTGTTTCAGGAAACTGTGGCGATTTGTCGAATGAGTAGCGAATGGCCTTTTGAGGTTCTTGTAGAATTGAAGCAAAGGGAAGATAAAGTTTTGGATGGAATTTGTTACTTTTGCGATATGTATGCGGCAGGAGGTCGGATACCGAAACTTGAAATATTATTATAATTATTATGGGAGATAAAGAATACTTAGATCGTTTTGAAGATAAAATGCAGCAAACACTTTTACGTTTATGTACTTCTTATCATCAGTTGGAGGGTGTATTGTTGGCTACAGATGATATAACAGAACACTGGCAAAAGCTGGCACCCGAATATTTGGCTGATGCAGTAGAGCAGGTACGCGATTATCCTACCGTATCGGTGGCTTGGGCAGCTTATTTAGGCTTGGCTATGGCTTATGGATGGGATATGAGCTGGGAAGTGTTTTCCAAGGCAGAATACAAGTTCTTTTACGGAGAGCAGGGATTCGACGATATGGATGAGCATATTGTGCGTGATATCTTGGGAATGCCGCTCGATGGAGAAGAAGCAAAGAGTCTGGAAGAAATGATTCGCCGTTGTGCGCAGGCAGCTGTCGATATGATTCGTCATGAGCAGATAGAACCGCAAAGCCCGCTGGCGTATTATGCTTTTTCGCGTGCCTGTGAGGTAATGTATAATATTGGAGCCGCATTGGGCCTGAAACGTCTTGGATATAAGTTTACGAAGGTGGACTTGTCTGATCGTACGTTATTGAACTAAAGAGGAAGGGTTCATTTGAAAGAGAGTGAATACTAATTGTTTTCAGATATAAAGCGGAATGTCAACACGATGAACAAGAGTGATTTGTTTGTCGTGTTATGTTATATATAGTAAATTGTATTTCTTCTGTTGTATTTGCGAATCGGTTTTCTAGTCAACGCTTAATTTTATATTATTAAATTGAGTCACGACAAACTTATAGTGTTCAGACTTTATAGTCTATTATATTTGTCCAATCATAAATTGGACAAATTGTGTAACTAGCAGCTACATAATTTAAAACTCATGGTTTCCTTGGGGTGAATGTAAATCAAAGGAAAGGTTTATCGAAGGAAATGTCTGATGTTTGCGATTGGAGTAGTAAAGAGATATAATAGAAGTAGGAATTATAGAAGATAAAATCAAGAAAATCTTGGTCTTATTATTTTATTTATTGGCAAAATAAGCTGTTATTACTATTTTTGCAAAATCTTACGGCAGATGAATGCTACCGTAAGACTTTGAATTATAAAGTATATGAAAAGATTATATACATATCCGGCAAAACCCTTTGTTAAATGGGTTGGAGGTAAAACGCAACTTCTTGACGATATAAAGAAAACTCTGCCTCACAATTTATCCCAGATAAAAGATGTGACTTATATTGAGCCATTTGTTGGTGGAGGAGCTGTTTTATTTTGGATTCTACAAGAGTATCCGAATATAACTAGGGCAATAATCAATGATATAAATGAAGAGTTAATTTGTACATATCGTGTAATAAAATCAGATGTTGAAAAATTGATTCTTGAATTGACACGAATTCAAACAGAGTATCTTGCACTGGATGATATTGCAAGAAAAGAATATTTTTTGTCTCAACGTGTTCGTTATAATGAAAGAAATAATTCAGATGTTGAAACAGCTGCATTATTTATTTTCTTAAATCGGACTTGCTTTAATGGGCTGTATCGTGTAAATTCTCAAGGAAAGTTTAATGTTCCACATGGAAGATATACAAATCCTAAAATTTGCGATGAAGAAACATTGAGAGCGGATTCTACTATTCTACAACGTGTTGAGATTCTTTGTGGTGATTTTGCACAAACGGGTAAATATGCAGATAATAATGTCTTGTATTATTTTGATCCACCATATCGTCCTTTAACAAAGACTTCTGCATTTACTTCTTATGCAAAAGATGGTTTTGATGACGCTGAACAGACACGTTTACGCGATTTTTGCGAGCAGATAGCAGCACACAAATCTTTATTTGTGGCAAGTAATTCAGACCCTCAAAATGTAGATAATGGAGATGATTTTTTTGATCATCTTTACAAAAGATTCTCCATTAAACGAGTTGCTGCTTCAAGGATGATAAATTCAAAGGGAAATGGGCGTGGAGCGATTTCCGAAATAATGATTTCTAATGTTGCCAATGCTTACCAATATGAGAAATTTTGATACATGGCTAGCTGGTTTTAGACCTTCTATTGCCGATTATAAATATTACGTTGATTTCGATAAGGTTTTCAATAATGTGGAAGCTATTAAAATTCCACTCAATATTTTGAATTCGCTTATTGGCTCCAAGAATATAGAGAATGAATTCAGAAATATTTTGGAACAATATCCAGAAACGTTAAGATGCATTCCTATTCTTTTAGCTAAGCGTGAGCTTGATGTTATGGCTATGGACGAAGAAGGGCAGATTGATTTTCATTTTGATAAGCCAAATTGTACGAATGAAGATTATGTCAAATTCATGCGAAAGACTGGTCTTTTCGATTTGATGGAGAATCATATTGTCAACAATCTTGTAGATTACGTGACCGGTATAGAAACAGGACTTGACTCAAATGGACGCAAGAATCGAGGTGGCCATCTTATGGAGAATCTTGTAGAGGGCTTTCTTTGTAAAGCTGGACTTGTGAAAGATGTTGATTATTTCAAGGAAATGTATATTCATGAAATAGAGACCAAATGGGGAGTAGATCTGTCTTCGATTTCCAATAATGGTGACGCAGAGAAAAGATTTGATTTTGTGGTAAAAGGAAAGAATACCATTTATGGAATAGAAACTAACTTTTATACCAGTAGTGGTTCAAAGTTGAATGAAACGGCACGTAGTTACAAAACTATCACTATGGAGACTAAAGATTTGGGATATTTCAAATTTGTTTGGTTTACCGATGGTTGTGGTTGGCGCAGTGCAAAGAATAATCTGAAGGAAACGTTTGATGTTTTGGAACATTTATATAATATTGCAGATCTTGAAGGTGGAATAATATCAAAAGTACTTATTTAAATGCCAGTTGCCTATTATAAGTCAGAAAATAGAGACTTTACTCTTCTTAAAGGAGATTGTATTGAACTTCTGAATTCGTTTGATTTCAAGTTTGATATGATTTTCGCAGATCCTCCTTACCATCTTTCAAATGGAGGCATAAGCGTTCAGAGTGGTAAAATGGTTTCTGTCAATAAAGGCGATTGGGACAAGTCCAAAGGATATGAAGAGGATTATCTGTTTGATAAAGCTTGGATTGCAGCCTGCAGAAACAAATTAAAAAGTAATGGAACTATTTGGATAAGCGGGACTTATCATAATATTTTCTTGGTCGCTAGATGCCTGACAGAATTGGGCTTCAAGATATTGAACTGTATTACATGGGAGAAAACAAATCCGCCACCAAATTTGTCTTGTAAATATTTTACATACTCTGCTGAGTATATTCTTTGGGCTCGTAAAGAGCCAAAAGTTTCTCATTTTTTCAATTATGATTTGATGAAAAAGATAAATGGAGGTACTCAGATGCGTGACGTATGGCGATTGCCAGCTATTGCACGATGGGAAAAGTCTTGTGGTAAACACCCTACTCAGAAACCATTGTGCGTTTTATCACGAATCATTCAGGCTTCAACTCTTCCAGGTGCATGGATTTTAGATCCATTTACTGGTAGCAGTACAACCGGTATCGCGGCAAGTCTATTGGGGCGTCGATTTCTTGGCGTAGATCAAAATGATGAATTCTTGGAACTAAGTAAGGCCCGCCGAGAAGAAATCAACGATCACTCAAAACGTACTTTGTATTTGGAGAAGCTTCAAAAGCAAGCACAGCTATTTGAAGATAATGAAATTCAAATCCTTTATGATCCTTGTGCGGAATATGGGCAGGATTTGCCGTTCTAGGTAAATATTTATGACTGTAATATAAAAAAATATGCTTCTGGGCTATGTGGTAGAAGTTCAATTTTAGCAAAACATGATATTAAACGATTATATTTACTATTTTTAAATTAAATATCACATTAATATTATTCAAACTCTAAAATTTTAAGATTTATGATTTGTAAAAAAGAACATCGCTATAATCCGCAATATAATGATTTGCCTGTGGATCAAGGAGGAGAAGGAAGACATCGATGTGCAGGATGTGCTTACGAAAGGGGCTATGAAGATGGTTTGAAGCGTAAAGAACAATTAGATTTAAATCTAGATTCATTACCAGAGAGTCAAGCTGGGACAGTGAGACACAAAAGTCCTCATGCTGCATATGCGGCAGGTTATCTTGCTGGGGTCAGAGATTCTTACAAGTAATATTTCTCATTTATATAGGGATATTCAGTAATGTCTCTACCACATAATATGGCATATGAAGAGATTATGTTCTATCATCTTCATATGCCATTATTATTGTCATTTTTCCGTGTTCTCTCACATAATCTTATCCGGCAGGACATGATATTCCGGAAGAAATCTGATGATCTCTTTTGCCCCTTGTGAATAAAATCATGTCATGCTGCTTTATCAGTTTTATTCCTGGGGCATTCAGTAAATAATAAAAGCTCGTATTATGTTCAATGAACCTCCGTTAGTCGGTTGTTCTGTACGTAGCCAAAAACATTCCTCCTGATGCTATTATCTGAAAAATCATCTCGTGCAAAACTCTGTGATCTAAGGAAAAAGGCATATATTTGCATATATGAACTTAAACATCTTATATTTGATACGATAAACCAACAATAATACAATTTACGATGGATAGAAAAGTTCTGGAATTTGTAACATACTGTATTAGTTCATTGTCATTGCATCTTAACTTGACGCAAAAAGAAATTTACAGAAAACTCAAAGACTCTGGTATTTTATATGGATACATAGTTCCTTCATACGATGTGTTGCATACCTTCGGCTCACGCTATTTGATAGAAGACCTGACGGAGTATATGAAAAAGAAAGGAGTATTGTAGTAATGAAAGTTTATCATGCTTCAAGTATTGTGGTGGAAAATCCTGACACTATACATTCAAGAGAGTATCTTGATTTCGGCCGTGGCTTCTATATCACAACATTACGTGAACAGGCAGAGAAATATGCATTACGCTTTTTAAGACGAGGTGAATCGGCTGTGCTCAATATTTATGAACTTAGTGACGACTTAAATAAATGGAAATTACTCCGATTCGATTCGTATAATAACGAATGGTTGGATTATGTTGCAAAATGCCGTTCAGGTGAGCCTGTCGAGTTTTATGACATGATTATTGGAGGTATTGCCAATGATCGTGTTATTTTGACTTTAGACAGATATTTCGAAGGTGAATTGTCTAAAGAACAGGCTTTGGGCTTGTTAATGTACGAGAAGCCCAATATTCAGTTTTGTATCCGTTCGCAACAGATGTTGGATGAATGTTTGAAATATATAGAGAGCGTAAAATTATGACTGAAGTTTCAAAACAGATATATAAAGGAATAAAGTGTGCTAATGTGATAGCTGCTTTGAGCCAAATGTATAATATTACAATTGAAGAAGCAACAGATATATATTATAATTCAAGTATCGCTGATTTGATAGAGGAAGGTATTGCTGATCTTCATTGTAGAAGTGACAAATATCTTGCTACAGAAATCTGGGACGATTATATAAATCAGAAACAAAAACGGGAACTATAACATAAAATGTGCAGACCAATATAAAATGGTAGCGGAAAATCCGCTGAGCACAGTAGTAGCAGACTATGAACCGCGGTATCGCTCGGCTAAGCAGTATCAGAGTGAGGCGGAAATGGAGAAGGAGTTTATAGAGCAGCTCCGTACACAGGCGTATGATTATCTTCCAATCACTTCTGAAAAGGAACTGGTGGAAAATCTTCGTGCTCAGCTGGAAAGACTGAATGACTACCGTTTTACTGACAGGGAGTGGACGACTTTCTTCAAGGAAAAAATAGCAAACCAAAATAACGGCATAGTAGAGAAAACAGCCATTGTTCAGGAGGACCATATACAGCTGCTCACCCGCGAGGACGGTACGGTGAAGAATATATATCTGATAGACAAGGATAATATTCATAACAACAGCCTTCAGGTTATCAACCAGTATGTGCCGGAAGGAGGGAATCATGAGAATCGCTACGACGTGACTATATTGGTGAATGGGCTGCCCTTGGTGCATGTGGAGTTGAAACGCAGGGGAGTAGATATAAAGGAGGCATTCAACCAGATAAGAAGATATAGCCGCGATAGTTTCGGGCAAGGAGGGATAATCAGATAATTCCGGATTTGGTGGACTTTACGGCTACGTTCTTTGCCAAACATACGCTGCTGAATATCCTGACTAAATATTGTGTGTTTACTTCGGAAAAGCTTCTCCTCGTGATGAGGCCTTATCAGATTGCGGCTACGGAAAGTATTCTGCAACAGGTACGTGTGTCTACCAACTATAAGAAATATGGAACAGTGGAAGGCGGTGGCTTCGTATGGCACACCACGGGAAGCGGAAAAACGCTGACTTCATTCAAGACGGCACGACTCGCGAGCAGGAGGATATACGCGACGAGCAGGTGAGGAACATAGACCGCGAGAAGGCGCTTATGGCTCCCGAACGCATAAGTCATATTGTGGCTTATATATTGGAACATTTCGCACAGAAGACCAAAAGAAACGGAAAGTCGTTTACTTTTAATAAGCTGACCAATATATCGGAAGTGGCTGAAGGGGGAAAGAAAGGTAAGAATGAGGTTAAGGAGCAGAAACAGAAGGTGCGTATGCAGGGTTTTAACTCTATATTTGCCGTTTCTTCCATTGAGGCTGCCAAACTATATTATCTGGAGTTCAAGCGTCAGATGGAGGAACTGTCGCCTGACAGGAAGCTGAATGTTGCCATCATATACAGCTATGGAGCCAATGAGGCTGAAGAGGATTTCAGCGGAATACCTGATGATGAGAACTCTGACAATACCGACGGACTGGATAAGAGTTCGCGCGATTTTCTTGAAAGTGCGATTGTGGACTATAACAAAATGTTCGCTACCAACTACGATACAAGTTCCGAGAAATTCCAGAACTACTATAAGGATGTTCCGGAATCTGGAACATGCCACAAACGAGAGTATCGCCCTGTTTGGTGACAAGGAAGCTGGAGGACTGGTGCTGCTGAAGACTTTCGATGAGTATTACAACGGTTATGAGGATGAGAATGGCAAGCATCAGCCGAGGTACATGGAACTGGTGAATACACTGCTGGAAGACTATCCGTTGGAAACACGCATTATGGGCGAGGACTTGGAAAAGAAATTCATCCGTCTGTATGGAGCTATACTGAAGGCTACAAACATATTGTCTACGTTTGACCAGTTTGCCGGCATGGAAATCCTTTCCGAAAGGGATGTGCAGGATTATCACAGTCTTTATATTGACCTGTATGAGAAGTACAGAAGGAACAGGCAAGGTGATGCGGTGAATGTGAATGATGATATTATTTTCGAGATGGAGCTGATCAAACAGGTGGAGATAAATATTGACTATATTCTGTATCTGATAGAGCAGATGCATGACGGCAACACGGGTGATAAGGAGATACGCATCACCATACAGAAAGCTATCGGGGCAAGTCCTGATCTGAGAAATAAAAGGGAGCTTATAGAGAACTTTATAGACCAGCTTACGCCTGACAAGAATGTCAGTGATGACTGGCAGAAGTATGTGAAGGAACAACAGCGCAGACAGTTGGATGATATTATTTCGGAGGAACAACTGAAACCGGAGGAAACATATCATTTCGTGAACCAGTCTTTTAAGGATGGGGGAATACAGGAGTCCGGTACGGGTATAGCGAAAATTCTTCCTCCTATGTCTATCTTCGACAAGACAAGAGAAATGAAGAAGAAGACTGTGCTGGAAAAACTGAAGGTATTCTTTGAACGTTTCTTTGATATTTCAGGAGGAGATTTATAATTATCATTAGTGTCCCGTTAAAATTGTTAATCAAACAAGCCTGAAAAAAGGAAGAATTTAACTTTTTGACATCGTTGAAATTAGTCTTCTCAAACAACTCTTTAAGGTGTGTTTTGTCCGTAAGAGAAATACTTAGGATTTGTAGAATTTCATATATTGATCATTCCAGTTTTATGTCATGTTGAACTATTAGCAACAAGGCAATAGCTGAAGGATTGATTGGGATTTGGATAGCGTTTCCGTAGTACTCCCAAACTTCTTAATTCTGAGGTGCTACTTTGCCATTTGGCCCACCAGAAGGTTGGCTGACATAAAGGTGTTGGCCATTTAAGCCAAGATACCTTGTGTGGTAAATACGGTAACTTCCATCCCCACATACTGGCCATGCTCAACAAGGAATCGGTTATCCTGTTTATGAGAAAAACAGCAATGGATGAGAAATCTTGCCTGTCTCAGGTCTCTGGGATCGATTTTGACAGTAATCTGCTTCCGGACGAATAAAAATTCTCATCGGTAGGCTAGTCTGCCGATGAATTAACAGATAAATTAATATCTTTGCAAAATTAATAGGTCTGAAGACTTACTTCAGACCCACTAAATGAAACATTATCTATATTGCATTTATATTATTTTTTTATGGTTAAATGTTTTTCTATATTTAAAGGTATATACATTAGTATCTTTATCAGCATTTTGTCTTTATCTTTCTTTTCTTGTTCTTCCGAATTTCAGGATAATTACCAGGACAGGGATGACGGATATCTGGATATCGTTTTTTCTAAAAAGGAGACAAGGGCTGACCTTGCAAATGATGGTTCCGGAAGTTTTACAGAGGGCGATAAAATTGGGCTTTACCTTCAAGGAGATAAAGGTCTTTCTTATCGTGAACTTACATATTCGGGAGGACAGTGGCTTCCACGTCTGAAGCGTAATGATTTTGGTGAGGGGCCAATATCTTTGTCTGCTCATTATCCGGCAACCGGAGAACAACAGAATCCAAAGACTTATCAGCTGGATATGGCATTAGACCAGACTGGAGACGGTTTTTATAATTCAGATTTGCTGTTTTCAAAAACAGTCGTCGGATCAGGTGTATACGAAGCTGATATGAATTTCGCGCATGCTCTTCACAGAATCAGGATTTCTATCTCTGGCAGTATGACTTCGCCAGAGGTTAAAGTCAGGAGTCTGACACAGGGTAATTTTAATCTGCTTACCGGTGAAGTTGAAGTGAGTGGAACCGATTTCAAATGGATTACCCCATTCAAGGATGGAGAAGGAAATTTTGCCGCTGTGATTATTCCTCAAAGTGCGATCCCTTACAGGGACGATGACGGACTTTTGCAGATCGTTGCAGAGGGTAAGACAGCGTATTTCAATGCTCCTGAAAAGACAGAAGAGAATAATGATCTTACATTTTTCGAGTCTGGAAAGCAGATTTCGATAAGCCTTACTCTGAAATCGGGCAATCCTGAACTTGCAGGAAAGACATTGTGGGTATATGGATTGAATGTACCTGATTTCCCAGGTAAGGAGAATCTTCCTACATATAAACTCGGTAATAAGTATGGTTTGCCTGAAGGCCAGTGGTTGAGATATGACAATCGTTACTATGAGGAGCAATATCTTACATGGGCTGAAGGGTGTGGCTGGTATGACTGCAACAAGTCACATGGAAACTATGAAGACGATTCCCAAATGTGCTGGGCGGCATCTGCATCAAATGTAGTGTCGTGGTGGATGTGCTTGAATAAAGAATATCTTGCGGCATACGATAGAGATTATGGTTCTTCGGTGACGACTGGTTCAGGTACTTTTGAGCGTCCGTCCTATGACTTCAAGCCGCTTTACCCTAATGGGGTTGGCAGTTGGGATGGTTCTCTTCCGGAACCCAATAATGTCACAGTCAACAGGTCGGAAGTTTTCCAGTTCTTCAAAGATCATTTCCCGAATTTTGGCAACGATGATCCTAAAGGAGTTGAATGGTTTTTTACCGGGGCTTATCTTGGTGGCGATATCAATGGTTTTAAAGGGTTCTTTCCGGAAGTATTCACGAAAAATAATGCCTTGACGGCAAGGTGCCCGCACAACCCAGACAAAGAGCAGTTCAATACATTTGTTACAGATGCCCTCCTCAATAAGAGGGCTATCGGTCTAAATGTGTTTGATGTTGCCGGTCCCAAAACTGGAAATCATGCTATGACAGCTTGGGGAGTCGAATATGATGAAGCAGGGGATATTGCCTATATATACTATTGCGACAACAACTATGCGGAACAGGATCCTAATGGTGCGGTGATTATCAGACAGCAGATAGTATATGCTGTCGATAGTTATGGGAAAGAATGTACTTATCTACAACAGTTAAAACCGGAGGATCCGGATACTAGAGTGGGGAAATTCCTGATTACCTCTGTATTTTCTGCTGATCTCGGCAGAGATGTATGGAAAAAGAAATATCCGAATGTAGTTGTAGAAAAATAATACATAATCTCCCCTTAAGAATATCTTCATCTGCTGGTATTCAGTACTATTAAAAGTCTTTGATAAATCTGCAAGTTTCTTATCTTTATGTTAAGAAACTCTGGTATCAATATCTTTTTATTTATATTAACGTGAGTTCGATATAAGATTAGAAAATAGACAGTTGTCCGTCATTGACAAAATTTACATCAATGGCGGGCTTCTTTTCAAAAAAGCAGTATGCCGCAATAGCCGACAAGGAGTTTGCTATAAAGTTGTTAAAAGAACGATGTCTGGAGTGTTCTATCTGAGCAATATTCTTCAGTTCGTCATTGACCGTTTCAATCAATGCTTTTTTCCTAAGCAGAATCTTATCAGCTATACTCATGAGTGAATTCTTCATGTTGCTTTTAACCTTTGTAACAAGCTGAATACCGTTTAGGAAGAGATTTTCAAACAAAGCCTGCCCAATATATCCTTTATCTGCACATAGTTTTCCCTTAATGTTTTCCACGAACTTACCCTGTTTCAATGGCTCACGATCATCTACATTTGCAGGTGTAAACATGAAATTGAGAATTTCACCCTTATCATTGATTATCAGATAACAGCGGAAACCGCCAGAATGGAACAGAATAAGAAGAACCATAATCTCAGCATCACTCATGCGGTTGGGCTTGTTGCGATGCTTCTTTTTACTGTCTTCAATCATATATTTTTCCTGTTGTAACGCAAATTCCTTGCAAAAATCATCAGCCATACAATATCTCTGTAACTTTAGACTCTGGAAACATAGTGGTAATCGTTTGAATATTATAATTCAGCACTATAAATTTAATACTTTTATCGCTATATTACTAATTTGCAATAGATTATATTGATTCTTATTTCGAACTCACGTTAATAGTAGTTATGACTGGATGCCAAGATACAATCATACAATACGGACAGTGCCGGATACAACTTGTCAACTCGTGTATCCGGCACTATTTTCTATATATGCAATAGATGTTCTTATTTTCTCAGCATTAAGGTTTTGAATGGAGTAGGATAGGGGGTTTCAAACTCCATCAATTCGCCTGTAACGGGATGATAAAAGCAAAGCTTGAAGGCATGAAGAGCCAAACGTCCCAACGGATCTACTTCGGAACCGTAGCGTATATCGCCTACTACCGGGTGGCCAAGCGACTGCATGTGTACACGAATCTGGTTCTTCCGTCCGGTTTCAAGTTGCAACTCTATCAGAGAAAAGCCATTAGCTCGTTTGATAGTGCGGTAATGTGTTACAGAAAATTTACCACCATCATCTACAGGAGAAGAGCTGACATACAGTTTACGGTCGGTAAGCCATGATTGTACGGTGCCTTGATCTTTTTCCATGTCTCCCACAACGATTGACACATAGCGGCGGTCACACACGATATCGTGCCAGTTGTCGCGTAGAGTGTGCTGGGTCTTTTCGTCTTTGGCGTACATCATGATACCTGAAGTTTCGCGGTCCAGACGGTGCACAACAAACACGCGGTTATTACGGTGCTGGCGTTTTACATACTCGTTCAGGATATGCTGTGCGGTACGTTCTTTCTGTTTGTCGGTAGCCACAGAAAGCAGTCCTTCTTTCTTCTCTACCACAATGAGGTATGCATCTTCGTACAGAATTTTCAGCAGAGGATGACGGAACTCATGCTTGTTCTTTTCCTTGCTGATCTGAACCTTCATGCCCGGCTTCAGCGGATAGTTGTATTGTGTCTGTATGTTGTTGTCTACCAGTACTACACGGTTGCTCAGCAATGCTTTTACGCGTGTACGGCTGATACCTGCCATTTTCTTCATCAGAAACTCCATGAGTTCGGCAGGTTCGTTTACATTATATATTGTATATTGAGCGGCAGCCCGTGCACGGGGACGTCCGCTTGGTTTTCTGTCATTTCTTGCCATAAGGGTTGGTGGTATATAAAATTATCGTTTTTCCAGCAAAACTACATTTTCTACATGATGAGTGTGCGGGAACATGTCTACCGGTTGTACGGCTGTTACCTTGTATTTGCTGTCAAGTAACTGTAGGTCGCGAGCCTGTGTAGCCGGATTACAGCTTACGTATACGATACGGCGTGGTTCGGCAAACAGAATAACATCAATTACATCGTTGTGCATACCGGCACGGGGTGGGTCGGTAATAATCACATCCGGACGACCGTGTTCGTTGATGAAGTCTTGAGTCAAGATATCCTTCATGTCGCCGGCATAGAAAAGAGTGTTTTCAATACCATTTATTTGTGAATTTACCTTTGCATCCTCAATTGCTTCGGGTACATATTCTATACCGATTACCTTCTTAGCCTGACGCGATACGAAGTTGGCGATAGTTCCTGTACCTGTATAAAGGTCGTATACCAGTTCGTTTCCTGTCAGTCCGGCGAAATTACGCGCAACCTTATACAGGTTGTATGCCTGCTCGGAATTGGTTTGATAGAATGATTTTGGTCCAACCTTAAAGCGGAGTCCTTCCATCTCTTCGAAGATGTGGTCATTTCCTTTGAATACTTCTACTTCCAGATCGCCGATGGTGTCGTTACATTTATTGTTGATGACGTAAAGCAGGGAAGTGATTTGTGGAAACTTATCTGCGACAAACTGCAGAAGTGCTTTCATCTGTTCCAGCTCTTCGTCTTTAGTAATTTTGCACTGCAGCAAAACCATCAGTTCGCCAGTCGATGAAGTACGCACCATCATGTTTCTCAGCATACCTTCCTGTGTACGCAGGTTGAAGAATTCATAATTGTGCTCGTAAGCATAATTGCGGATGGCATTGCGAATCTGGTTGGAAATATCATCTTGTAACCAGCATTTCTCAATGGCCAATACCTTGTCGAATGCTCCCGGAATGTGGAATCCTACTGCATTCATCTGGTCATATTTCACATCCTGCTTTACTTCTTCTTCTGTCAGCCAACGTTTATTGGAAAAAGTAAACTCCAGTTTGTTACGATAGAATTTTGTTTTTTCTGACCCCAAGATTGGCATAAATTCCGGCAATTCTACTTTACCGATACGGGTAAGATTGTCGAATACCTGTTTCTGCTTGTATCTGATCTGGTCTTCGTACGAAAGACATTGCCACTTACAGCCACCGCATACGCCATAGTGCTGGCAGAACGGCTCTGTACGCATTGGAGATTTTTCATGAACTTTTACAGCTACGGCTTCGGCATAATGATTTTTCTTACGTTTAATCTGTAAGTCTACTACATCGCCCGGTACTACGTAGGGGACGAATATCACCAAATCATTTACTTTGGCCAAGGCCTTACCTTCTGCTGCTACATCTGTGATTGTTATCTTCTCTAATAGAGGAAGTTCTTTTTTCTTTCTTGCCACGTCCTTTTTTTATAAATCGAATTTGGGACAAAAATAAGAATAATTTCCGACATTCTTTTATTATTTCAAAAGAACTTCATTTTGCAAACTCGATATTGCAAAACATGTTGTAAAAAACATTCTTTTTATTTGCTTATTTATAAAATATCCATAGTTTTGCGGCTACTAAACTTAAATCTATAAAAAAATGGAAACAAAAAGAGTCTATACTTTTGGAAATGGAAAAGCTGAAGGTAAAGCAGATATGAGAAATCTTCTGGGAGGAAAAGGTGCCAATTTGGCTGAAATGAATTTGATTGGAGTTCCCGTTCCTCCGGGTTTCACAATTACTACCGATGTTTGTAATGAATATTTTGAAAAAGGAAAAGATGATGTAGTAGCTCTACTTAAGGCTGATGTGGAAAAGGCCATTGCCGGGGTAGAAGAACTGATGAAATCTAAATTTGGTGATGTAGAAAATCCTTTACTTGTTTCTGTACGTTCCGGAGCCCGTGCATCTATGCCGGGAATGATGGATACCATTCTGAATCTGGGTTTGAATGATGATGTAGTGGAAGGTTTGGCCAGAAAAACCGGAAACGAACGTTTTGCGTGGGATTCATACCGTCGTTTTGTACAGATGTACGGTGATGTAGTATTGGGTATGAAACCGACTAATAAAGAAGATATCGACCCGTTTGAAGCAATCATAGAAGATGTAAAGAAAAATAAAGGTGTACGCTTGGACAACGAATTGGATGTAGCCGATTTGAAAGAGTTGGTAGTACGCTTTAAGGCTGCTGTAAAAGCGCAGACAGGAAAAGATTTCCCAAGTTGTGCTTATGAACAGTTGTGGGGAGCTATTTGTGCCGTGTTCGATTCATGGATGAACGAACGTGCCATACTTTACCGCAAGATGGAAGGTATTCCGGCAGAATGGGGTACTGCTGTCAATGTGCAGGCGATGGTCTTTGGAAATATGGGCGATACATCGGCTACAGGTGTATGTTTCTCTCGTGATGCGGCAACTGGTGAGGATTTGTTCAATGGTGAATACCTTATCAATGCACAAGGTGAAGACGTAGTGGCAGGTATTCGTACTCCGCAGCAGATTACAAAGATAGGCTCTCAGCGTTGGGCTGAACTGCAGGGTATTTCTGAAGAAGAACGTGTGGCAAAATATCCTTCTATGGAAGAAGCAATGCCAGAAATCTATAAGGAACTGGATGCTTTGCAAACCAAGCTGGAAAATCATTATCACGATATGCAGGATATGGAATTTACTGTTCAGGAAGGTAAATTGTGGTTCTTGCAGACTCGTAACGGTAAGCGTACAGGAGCTGCTATGGTACGTATTGCCATGGAAATGCTTCAGCAGGGTATTATTGATGAAAAGACTGCAGTTTTGCGTTGCGAACCTAATAAATTGGACGAACTGCTTCATCCGGTATTCGACAAGGCTGCATTGCGTCAGGCAAAGGTTCTGACCCGCGGTCTTCCTGCATCTCCGGGAGCAGCTTGCGGACAGGTGGTGTTCTTTGCCGATGATGCTGCAGAATGGCGTGCAGATGGCCGTCGTGTAATCTTGGTGCGTATCGAAACTTCACCTGAAGATTTGGCTGGTATGAGTGCTGCAGAAGGTATCTTGACAGCACGTGGCGGTATGACTTCGCATGCAGCTGTTGTGGCTCGTGGTATGGGTAAATGTTGTGTATCGGGTGCTGGTGCTATTAATGTAGACTATAAGGCTCGTACTATAGAAATAGATGGTGTAGTACTGAAAGAAGGTGATTACATCTCATTGAACGGAAGTACCGGAGAAGTATATCAGGGACAGGTACCTACAAAGGCAGCCGAATTATCAGGTGATTTTGCTAAATTGATGGATCTCTGCAACAAATATACTCGTTTGCAGGTACGTACAAATGCAGATACTCCTCACGATGCTGAAGTGGCACGTAGCTTTGGAGCAGTGGGCATCGGATTGTGTCGCACCGAACATATGTTCTTCGATAATCAGAAGATTGTAGCCATGCGTGAAATGATTCTGGCTACTGATGTAGAAGGACGTAAGAAAGCTCTTGCTAAACTCTTGCCGTATCAGAAAGCTGACTTTAAGGGAATTTTCAAAGCAATGGACGGTCATCCGGTAAATGTACGTTTGCTTGATCCTCCTTTGCATGAATTTGTTCCTCATGATTTGAAAGGACAGGAAGAAATGGCTCAGGCTATGGGTGTAACTGTAGAATATATCCGCCAGCGTGTAGAAAGTTTATGTGAACATAACCCGATGTTAGGCCATCGTGGATGCCGTTTAGGTAATACTTATCCGGAAATTACAGAAATGCAGACACGTGCGATTTTGGGTGCAGCGGTTGAATTGAAGAAAGAAGGGTTCAATCCTCAGCCTGAAATTATGGTGCCGTTAACTGGTATTTTATATGAGTTTGAAGCACAGGAAAAAGTGATTCGTGATACAGCGGCTCAGTTGTTCAAGGAAGAAGGTGTAGAAATACCGTTTAAAGTTGGTACTATGATTGAAATTCCGCGTGCAGCTCTTACTGCTAATCGTATTGCATCACGTGCCGAATACTTCTCATTCGGAACTAACGACTTGACACAGATGACTTTCGGCTATTCTCGCGATGACATTGCTTCGTTCTTGCCGGTATATCTTGAAAAGAAGATTTTGAAAGTCGATCCGTTCCAAGTATTAGACCAGAATGGAGTAGGACAGTTGGTAGAAATGGCTGTAGAAAAAGGTCGCTCTGTACGTCCGGAACTCAAGTGTGGTATTTGCGGTGAGCATGGTGGTGAACCTTCTTCTGTGAAGTTCTGTCACCGTGTAGGTTTGAACTATGTATCTTGTTCTCCATTCCGCGTGCCTATTGCTCGTTTGGCTGCGGCGCAGGCTGCAATAGAGGAATAATCTCTTAAAAATATTATTTTTATATCAGGCTGTAATTCACCGTTTTACGGTAGTTACAGCCTGATTTGCGCTTAGACGGTTCGTACATTTGACCGCAAAAAATGAGCCAAATAAACGTATTTGTTTTACTCTATGTTTACCCCAAAAATGGCCATGTTTACCCCGTTTACCCCAAAGTTTTCCCCATTGTTTTATCATTAAAATATAGTAGGTATGACAACATTCAAAGCAACGGTAAAAAAGCCAAGATCAGATGGATTCTATACAGTTTACATTAGAGTCACACATCAGCGCAAAACAAGTTACATCAAGACTAACAAGATTATTGATCCGGCTCATATAACCAGTAGTGGTGAGTTAACAGACCCGGTAGTGAATGAATATTGTGCCATAATCATACGCCAATATACAGACAAACTGAATCGTGTTGACGCTACATTTTGGGAACTTAAGGATGTCATAGAATTCCTTCACAAAAATGATGAAGAGACATGCTTCAGTGATTATGCGAGAAAGTTTATTTCGAAGATGGAATCAGAAGGGCATGAACGTAATGCAAAAAACTATAAACTTGCAGTCAATCATTTAGAACGGTATATAGGTACTACCAAAATCATGTTTAGCATTCTTACGACTTCTGTTTTAACACAATGGATTGACACATTGTATAAGACCAGCAGAGCAAAAGAAATGTATCCCACTTGTATCAGACAGATTTTTAAGAAAGCAATCATAGAATTGAATGACGAAGAACGTGGTATTTTGCGTATAAAATACAATCCATGGCTAAAAATTATAATCCCAAAATCAGACAATACACTGAAAAGAGCAATCAGTGCAGAAGCTTGTCGTGAATTCTTTAATCGTCCTCTGCCACAAAGTAAAATGGTATCTCCCCTTCCTGAACTCGGCAGAGATATAGCCCTGCTTTCATTATGTATGGGTGGTATTAACACGATAGACCTTTACGAACTGAAAAAGAGAGATTATAAAAATGGTATTATAGGATATAAGAGAGCGAAAACAAGACATAGTCGTAGGGATGAAGCATACATGGAGATTCGTATTGAACCGTTTATACAGGATACATTTAATAAATATCTATCTACGGACCAGACAGATGAATATCTGTTTAATTTTCATAGTCGTTATAGTAATTCCGATAGTTTCAATGCCAATATAAATATGGGAATCAGGCGAATATGCCAAGATATGGGAATGTCCAAGGAGGAATATTATTGCTTTTATACGTTTCGTCATACCTGGGCAACTATTGCTCAAAACGATTGTGGAGCAAATATGTATGAGGTAGCATTTGGTATGAACCATAGCCATGGATTTAATATAACAAGAGGCTATGTAAAAATAGACTTTACTCCAGCATGGGAACTTAATGCAAAAATCATAGACTTCATATTTTTCAGTAATAAAAACAGTAAACAGAGTTTGGTTCGTAACTTTGAATCACCTGCAGAGAAAATGTTTCGTATTACAAAAAAGATGATGATATATGGAAGAGCATATTTCAAAGGCGAAGTTATTGCCGAAGTTACAGACATAGGTTTTGATACCGTTGATGATGTCATTTCAGCACTTGCCAATCAACTTCCTAATGACATCCCCATAGGATGTAATGTACAGTTCCGATTGACAAACTGTGATTCTCAAAAAGAAGCAGTATATGTCAGAAGCAAAGGCAAGGGATTCTAAATTTGAACATATAGGGGAAATCAGCCCATTTATTTCAGAACCGTACCATTTCTCATATTGGTGCGGTTCTTTCTATTTGTCCGGTTGATTCCAGGGCAATACTTCACGGTCTATAAGTATGGCAAAGACAAGTACGATAAGCTTCCATATAAGGATGAAAGTTTTCTTGACCAACCAGACTGCAAGATGTATGGCAATCCTCAAAAGCCAGAACACCAGCTTCAGGAGCAACATACCGATAATAAATACCGGCAACAGATATATAATCAACAACAATTCAAACATAACGTGTAATATTTAGTGATATATAATAGCTTGTTTATTATATAAATATACTAAAAATCAATGAGATACAGAAATTTACACAACACTATTTTCTTGTTATTCGAGTAGATTTTCTACTGACTATCAGTGTAATATCACCATGATAACAAGGTATCTCTAGACTCTGATTATAGGGGTTATTCTACCTGAATGTTTCTGCAATACAGTTCAGATAAAATAAGATTTCCCGATAGCCATTTCATCAGCTGAATCAGCTACATGATTATATTTTCCCTTTATTGGGATTCCAATAACTTAGATAAGCAGGTTACTTTTACCATACTATCATGGTATCGGGACTACATATTATATTGGATATAGGTTTTATGAGAACAATAACCATCTATCCCATATAACGACATCTTGTGTGTCTTTGAGACTTTGGTTTATCCAACCATATATATCGAAACATTATTTTCTTATTACTACGATTTTTATGGTTCTAAAATCGAATAATACTTATAGCATCTGTTTCTGAATACACGAAAATTGGTTTGATAAGTTCTAGGACTCTATACAACAATATTCCGCTATATGGATATTCCAAGACAACCGGATGCTACAGCAGACGGTTAACAGGAATACGCCTCCAAAGAATTGTGTTGTTGATTTCGGTTTGCAACGGCTTTCTCCGGTAAATTTGGGTGTAATAATCATTCCCGGAAGGCATCGTTCTGCCGTGCAGAGTTTTCCAAGCAAGTTGTACTTTTGTGGCCACAAAACTCCGTTTCGTACTCACAAAAGTAACTTGCCGAATGCTGGCGCATCGGAGCGGCTGGCCACTGTTTCGCATGGCGAAAGATGGTCCGGGGAACCTAACCACCAATGTATCCAAGTATGAAGAATCAGAGAACCAAGTACATCAAGGTCAGAATGACACCGGAGGAAGTACAACAGTTTAAGGAGAAATCTGCCTCCTATTCATCCGTGAGCCATTATATACGCTCGGCACTGGCAGAGTATTCAAATATCGGAACCAAAAGGCAACTCGAACTGATGAATGATTTGGGTTTGTTTTATCGTAAATATCAGAATGAACTTTCCTGGGCAGGAGGAAACCTTAATCAGTCGGTTAAACGTGCCAATGAACTTGCGGTAGCCGGATTACTCGCACCCAGCTATATTCAGGAAGTTCTGTTACCTGTTATCCTCGAAACTCAGGAAGCATTGAACCGAATAAATAAAGACCTTGATTTTCTGACACAGAAAGCTATCAGAATCTGAGTTATTAGTTACACGGTATTCAATCATTTCAGATATAATTATTGTGTAACCGTAGATTAATGAGCTTGAAGTATTTCGGTTACTCAGTCACTTAAACCTTGATAAATAAAGATTCAATATGATAGCAACCATATTACCGGGAAGTACGAACTTCCATGCTGTCGGTTACAATGAACATAAAGTCTCGAAAGGTGTTGCACGGCTTATCGAGATTCAGAATTTCGGTTCACTCGGAACATTTCACAAACCTACCCCAAGTGAATTGGTCGGTTATCTCCAGAAGTACAGTTCACAGAACAGCAGAATCAGGAAACCGCAGTTTCATGTAGCCATATCATGTAAGGGACATGAAATGTCGGAAGATGAGTTGTTGGATTTTGCTCACCAGTATCTCAAGAAAATGGGATACGGAGAATCCCGTCAGCCGTTGCTTGTTTACTCCCATTATGACACGGAGAATACCCATCTTCATATTATTACTTCGAGAGTGGCACCTGATGGAAGAAAGATTCAGCACAGCCATGAACGCAGACGTTCTCAAGAAGTCATTGACCATATTCTTGGGAATGACAGGAAAAAGAAAACAGAAAATGATATTGATGCTGCCAAACAATATACATTCTCTTCCTTTGCCCAGTTCAAGGCAATCATGGTTTCCATGGGATATGAGGTCTATCAGAAAGATGAGAATGTATTCGTCAAGCATGGTGGAAAGGTTCAGAAGGAAATCCCTTTTTCTGAAATAGAAAGTCTTTTCAAGAGCGGTTATCGGGAAAGGACACGTTGCCGTCAGCTAAGAAGCATATTAAAGAAATACCGTGATGTAAGTTCCAACAAGGAGGAACTACAGAAGGAACTGAAAACGAAGTTCGGTATTGACATTGTGTTCTTCGGCAAGAAGGATGCACCATACGGATATATGCTGGTTGATCATGCAAACAAGACCGTCATTCATGGTGCAAGAGTTCTGGCTGCAGAGGAACTTCTGGACTTCGCTACTCCTGAAGAACGGTTCAATCGGATTGAGGACTATATTGACCGGTTACTGACACTCAATCCGAAGATTACCCAGGGTGAAATATACAGTAAAATCAGGAAGCAGCGTGCCTATATCAAGAAAGGTATCATCTATTTTGATGGCCAAAGCCGCCCGTTAAAACCTTTTATGGCAGAAGCTATTGACCGTAACAACCGTATAGCTATGGTAGAAATGTTCAATCCGGCTACTGAGGCTGAACGTGATCTGCTCTGCAAAATCTTCAAGGTATCCCGGAAAGATTTAGTAGATATATCTCCGGAAAGAACTCACTACTACACAGATGCAGTGAACCGTCTGCGTGAGATATTCAATGACGAAAATGTTTCCTCTGTCAGAAGCAGATTGCATGAAGAGGGATTCACCATCCGTCAGGAAGAAGATGTAACTTATGCTATAAATTTCAAGCAGCATATCATTATAAATCTTTCAGAAAAGGACTTCAATCTTGAACTGTTAAGAAAACCAATAAAGCAGCCTGTCAAGCAATTGGATCAACTAAAACGCCTGCAAAGAAAGAAATCTACTGCACTTTTCTCTAGCAAAGGTAAATTGAGTGATTTTGGCGGTGGCAGTCATGGGGAGAAACGTGAGTGGGAAGTAGGTCAGAAAGGAAACTATGATAATGTTGATGATGAATGTTCAATTAAAAGATAAATCAAGTTATAAAGTTTTCTAAGGACATCATCATGATCATGCAATGAAACAATATCAAATATATGGTTGCATAATATATTTTGCTTTTTATACTTAAAGACTTCAAGAACTAATTTAAATTCTTTACTTTTGTTAGCATATTGCAATAAAGATGCTCTATAATAAGCTTTTCAAGAACTATTATAAAACAAAAATCATACAGATATGCAAGAAGCACATTTTAAAAATATATGCAACAAACTGAAGGAACTATTAACCAAGGCTAATAATACCGTAGATATAGCAATGGCATGGTTTACAAATGCTGATTTATTTTATACTTTAGAAGAGTGTATTAGAAGAGGCGTAAAAGTTCGCCTGATATTACTTGATAACCCTATAAATTTCATGGAATATGCTCCTGATTTTAACAGATTGATAGAATGTGGTGGAAATTTATATATAGCATCTGCTAATATTGGGTTTATGCATCATAAGTTCTGCATAGTTGATAATAAAATAATAGTTAGTGGATCATATAATTGGACATATTACGCTGAAAGCCGTAATTTGGAGAATGTTTTTTTTACAGATGATTCTTCTGTAATATCTGCTTATCAAGAGGAATTTAATCATTTAGCTGGACTAATTAGCATGGCAAAATCTTCACCACGTCTTGCTATGACTGATATTGAAGCTCTTGACAATATTGATTTCCATGAACTTAATAATGAAATTGAAAATATCTGTCGAGTACAAAATAGACCGGTAAAACGTATCTTCGAGACTCATACACAGGTGATAATGAATGAGATAAAAAGTTCTCCTGTCTCTAAATATAATATTGGGATATTAAACTCTGATGATGAAGTTAGTCTTGATGCCGAAGTTTTTATTAAAGCTGGCAGTAAGTTGCCTATTACAAATACTGTAACAATGTATTTTGACAGTCATTCGGAACATGAATGTCCCTGTAAAATCATTAAATATGACGGAAACAATGCCAGCCTTGTAAAAGAGGAAGATATATTGAGAATTGCCAAAGGTACAAACAATCCTAATCTTCCAATAAGATTTTCAATGAGGTTGGATGACAATGGAAGCTTAAGAGTTGATGTTTCATGTGAAATTTCAGGGCAATATATGACCATTAGTACTTTGGATAAAAATTTAGTACGATATGAATGATTCTATAGAAATTTTCAAACGTCAAATTTCCCATATTAATGAGATATTTCACTCATATGAGAACTTGACAAATGATGAACTGAGAGAAAAAGGAATTCAAATAAAAATAACAGTTAGTAATTCTTCTGATAAGAACGAGACTCTAAACAAAGCCTTACCAGAAGTCTATGCTTTGGTAAAAGAAACTGCACGGAGGTTTTCATTAGGACAAGTTGTTGTTATGGCAAATAAATATGACATCTGGCTTGCTTCTAATTATGATTTTGTAGAAATAAATGGGAATAAGGCAATATACCATAATAAGTGGGATGCAGGTGGTGTTCCATTTGAATGGAACATGGTTCATTATGACGAACAATTATTAGGTGGTATTTTATTACATTATGGCTATGCCATTGAGATGGCTACCGGTGAGGGGAAAACACTTGTAGCGACACTACCAGTTTTTTTAAATGCCTTGACACATCAGGGGGTTCATCTGATGACAGTTAATGATTATTTATCAAAACGGGATTATCATCTTACTCATCCTATTTATGCTTTTCATGGATTAACCGTTGAATGCATTGAACAATATGAGCGTTACGATGAAAGACGAAAATATGCCTATAATTGCGATATTACATTTGGTACTAATTCAGGCTTTGTTTTCGATTATCTATTCGACCATTTGGCAACAGATCCAAAGGAATGTGTACAAGAGCATCATAATTTTGCAATTATAGATGAGCTTGACTCCATTCTTATTGATGAAGCTGACACTCCTCATATAGTGTCTGGTGGAATGTATTACAATAATGAAGATATTTATAAAAAGCATTTATCTCTAATAGAGGATATTATTAAAGACAGCTCGAAAAAATATTATACTATTGATCTTCTTAACAAAGATGCAGCCTTTACATCGGAAGGAGAATCTTACATTTCCAATAGATTAAATAATAAGGATTTATTTAAAATAAGGAAAAAGTATGAATTAAAGAATTATAATTTGCTTTCTGAAGAACAGAGAAAGCAAATCATGAATAATATCTATCTTCAGAATGTATTGCACCAACTTTTAAGGGCATATACTGTATTTGAAAAAGATGTTGACTACGTTATTCAAAATGAAGCTGTAAAGATTGTAGATCCATATACTGGTAGAATCAAAGAAACTCACAGATGGGAACACGGATTACATACGGCTATTGAAATTAAAGAAAAAGTAAAAGTTCAGGATGATTCTGATGGCATTGCTGTTATTTCTTTAAAGAATTTCTTCAAACTATATAATAAGATTGCAGGAATGTCAGGAACGATAATGACTGCAAAAGATGAATTAAGGGAAATGTATAATTTGGACTGTTCACAAATCCCTACGCACAATCCTATAATAAGAATAGACAATCCTCTATATATATTCCGTACTTCTATTCAAAAAGACGAAGCCATTTTAAATAAGGTAGTAGAGAATGTTCATAAAGGAAGGCCAACACTTATTGGAAGTCTATCTATAAAAAGAGCTGATGCTATTGAAAAGTTGTTGTCGCAAAGAAAGTTGAACTTTAATAGACTTGATGCAAAGACAACTAAAGATGAATCATTAACTGTTTCAAAAGCTGGAATAGGAAATACCATCACTCTTTCAACAAGTGTAGCAGGAAGAGGTACGGATATAAAACCGTCGCATGACGCTCTTATTAATGGTGGTCTCTGTGTTATTGGTACAGATCTTTTTACATCCATACGAACTGACCTCCAATTAAAAGGTAGGACAGGTAGACAAGGGGATCCGGGTTCTTCAATGTTTTTTGCTTCGCTTGAAGATCATATATTAAAATATCTTTCTACAGAAGAAAGAAAAGAATTGGATGATATTATTTCAAATATTAATAGCGATGATTTATCATACGATAATGTAAGATATTATTTTAAGCTGGCACAAACCAACAGAGAAAATATATTTAAGATTAAAAGAGCAAAACAAGCAAGAAAAGATGATATTATTGCTCCTCATAGGTCAAAATTTTACAAACAACGTAATAAGGTCTTGTTTGATGCAATCTATGCAGATGAACTTATTAATGATATTATCACTGAATACAATATCAAGATTAATGAAATTGAGAAACATCTTTTGTCACTATATGATAAGGCAAAGGAACTGACACTAAGAGCTAGAAGAAACAATTCTAACCGACAGCAAATATTAATACCATTTTCTGATAACCAGCATCCGTTTACGATTAAATATGATGTAAACTTAATACAAACAAGTTTGCAATATTTTATGAGTGAGTTTAAACGACAGAGTATACTACAAATATATGACGAGTCTTGGAAAGAACTGGTATTACATATGATGCAAGACCTTGACCAAAAAGAAATAGACGAACTTGACGGAGATTATGTCCGTATGATAAAAAATGTACATCAAAATATTATCAGCAGATTACAATCTTCTTCAATAGTCTTTAATTTTATTGAGGAAACCCCAATTCCTTCAGCTATTATTAATTCCAATCAGGTAAATACTGAGCAGCTGAAGAATATGGCTATCACCAAAGACTCTCCATGCCCATGTGGAAGTGGGAAAAAATATTGCGAATGTCACGGAGGCAACATTCGCAATATCAGAAGACGTAGAATTTAATTCATCTCTTCAAACGGAACTAATTCGTTATTGATAAATAGTAAAAAAGATAGAGAACCATCTTTTTTCTTTATTATCAATAACGGATTATTTGTGTTGATTTCATCATCAGCTGATTTTGCAGCTATTGAGTCAAACAAATCCGATGAATATGAATCATTTTCATAATCAGAATATGCATAATCTCCTATGTAGTCGATAATGCCTTTGGAGGTACTGTAAGCATCATTCAATTTTTCCTTAGCAGATGAATATTCTACTATGTGGGTAATCATAATTTGTTTACCGTCAGCGCTATAGCACCCTAAAACATAACCCAAATAACTACCATCTGTCTTAGTCATTTCTTTGGTATCCAAAATAGTTTCTTCCGGAATATTCAAATATATATTGTAATCTTTCAGTTTGTATGTATGGATATAATCAATGAGTATTCCATTATTACAATGACTAAGAACATAACTATGCATAATTTTTCCATCATTAATGGTACTATCCAATCTCCTGATACAACAGTTGACAAGAGATGCAATATCAAAATATTTAGCTAAGAATGTAGGAGAATAACATCCGCTACCTTCAACATAAAAGTTTTTTGTATCCTGTTCAATACGTGACAAATAAGCTTTTCTCAGTTCAAAAGCATTTCCATCAGCGTTTGTGGTACATACCAGTTCATTTGCATGATTTGTGATGCATAAACTTATAAGTTCTTTTTCAGGAACTGCATAACTTAGAAAATGTAGCATTTCATTACTTCCAGTACAATCTATAATCATATCAAAGTCTTGAATTTCCTTTAAGGATTCTTCTTGACTTTTATAGTTTACATTATCATAAAATGAGCCTTCTACATATTCATTATAATTGACATTATGCATAAACCAATAACCATGTGCTTTAATTTCTTTGGCTTCAATAAAAGGGTTAATAGATCTTATCTTTTTTGCTATTGCTTGAACTTTACTTTCACCTAAATCAGCCAAAGAGTATGTGCTACGACATATATTTCCTGGTTCAATAATATCACTATCCCATAGCCCAATTTTATTTATTCCGCTATGAACAAGACTTTCGGCGACCATTGAGCCAATTGCTCCAAGACCAACAATGGCTATACGTTTTTCTCTTAAATTATTACATAAGCAGCCACGACCAAAAAACATATATGAGTCTATCGATTGTACACTCATATATCTAAGAGGTATTCTGACATCACGACTAACTGAAATATGTCTTACCCCTAAATTATAATCTATAGACTCTGCCTTAACTGCAATATAATTAGTGTAGAAGACAAGCCATTTAATCTCATTACCATCTTTAAATCCAAAAGCAAAGTGCTTAAACCGATATGACTCATTTATGTTCTCTTCTTCATCATCATAACAATCACCAACTTTCATTGGTTCTATTTTCACACCATTGTTATTATGGATAGACGGTTCTATTTTATCTAAATAAGATAAAATTAAGTTCTTATGAATAGGAAAAACCCTTGTTTTACTCTTATTATCACAAGCACTTCCTATATAAGATACTTCTTTATCAAGTTCCTCACGAATCTCATTAATTTTTCGCAATGCTTCATCCTTTGAAAGACTAATACCATGCCATCTTGAATTATCTATAATTTTCCATGCACCACTTGTTTCAAAATCTTTTAGAATATGCATACAAATTTCATTGTTCCAAGCATAATTCTCTTTTAGTTTAAGAAAGTCATCTAATACATCAAATGATTTAGGAAATTCATCAACAATAATGTATGGTAACTTATAGTTTGTAAAAGATTGTTTACCATTGAATGCATAAAACCGATTATCCGGAGTCTTAATGCAGTGTAGATAACCTAGTTTATCGGGGAAATTATCAGCATTCTTTTCAAAATCTCCCACAAAAGTAAAAGTTGCATTCGACCTGAATTCTTTTACTTCATCAGGATTCTCCCATTCATATGCATTAGCTAATGCTAAAGCACTACGAACAGAAGGATCTTCTATTACGGCAGGAAGATCAGCACGCATCTGTCTAGTTATCCATTCTTTAAGACGCGATATTTCTTGATTAAGCTGTTCAACTACACTCTCAGCGAAAGGAGTATTTAAACAAAACCAATCACCATATTTTATTTTTCCATTATGAATTAAATGAGGATAACCACTTAAAGACTTAGTTCTAAATGTTAATTTACTATGTGGAAAAGTAAAGGGTATTTCTACTCTTATGATAAGAGGATGAATCGTATTCTTAACTTCTACCAAACCAACATATATATTTTTTTCGTCCTCATCATCAGACTCCTTAAATACCTCAACTAAATTAAAGTCAGGATGATTTTGAAAGTATGAGGTAAAAAATAAAGCATCTTTATAGTCAAACATAATATTAGAAGAAATTAAGCATGTCCTCTTGGTGAAGGAATTGTTGTTGTTGGACGTTGTGTTGAAACGGTAGTTTCTTGTTTTTTTATTTCTGGCTTATTTGGTGTTGTACGTAATGTGATTTTCTTAGAAGAACCAATTCCGTTGAATGAAGGTTTATTTTCCATAATTATCTTATTTATTGTTTCTACAAATATAGGTATTCTTTTTTATGTATTAGTTCTTTCTTTGATTATAAATGCATTACAACTTTAAAAAAGATTTGTTGAATAGGATATTTCTTTGAAGGCAAACTCATACAATAATCTACATATCTATTCTAATTAAGTTACTACTCCGTAGAATAGAAATAGATTTATCTGTAACTTTTTTAGTCTAAACACCCCGATTAACCTAATAAAATTTCTCTGAATATTCCGGTTAATCCAACCAATATTATAAAACTGTTGTGCATTTCTTACCTGAAAATCTTGGTTAATACATTTGTCACAAAATCAATCAATACTTGAAATGATACAAACTCCGGTTATAGTGACATTTGCCAATCAGAAGGGAGGCGTTGGAAAGACTACCCTTTACGTCACCTTTGCTAACTATCTGGTGACAAAGGGTGCAAGAGTTGTGGTGATAGACTGCGACTTCCAGCACTCCATCATGAAATGTCGAAAGGCCGACATCAGGAAATACGGCGAACAGGAAATGCCCTACGAGGTATGGGCATATGAAGCCAATGACAAGGCAATGATGACTTCCCTTATGGAGAAACTGCACAACGATCCTGAAATTGACGTTGTGCTTATGGACTCTCCCGGCAGTCTGAAAGCGGAAGGGCTGATACCCATGTTCGTCAACTCGGATATCATTATTGTTCCATTTCATTATGACCTGGTAACCGTTCCGTCCACAGCAAGTTTCCTCATGTTTGTTGACCGGCTGAAAAAGGCTGTCGGTGAAAGGATGAAAGCCAGACTCTTCATCATTCCCAATTTGAATGACGGAAGAATCGGCAAGCGTTCCGAACTGCTTATCTGGGACAATGCAAGGGATACCTTCTCCAACTATGGATACGTCACTGCGAAGATTCCAAAACGTGCTGATATGGAACGGTTCAGCACCATGGCGGCATTGGATATGCAGGCCGCTATCGTTACACCGGTCTTTGACAAGGTCTATCAGAGTATCTTCGATACACTTCAACCGATAAGGGAAAAAGAACTCAAAGGCATACAGCTGACGGAAAATCTGAATCCCAAGCCTAAGAAGAAAAAGAAGGCACAGCCGTCTGATGAAGCTTCACAGGACATTACCAACCAATCAGAAACCCAACCTTCAGAAAATGGCAACAGCAATCAGAATAAAGAACCAGAATAATCAGTAAACTTCAATAACCATAGCATTATGAGTAAGGATATACCGGAAATAGATGACCTGACAAGAGGCATCAATGATTCAGAACTTATATTGACGCAAGATACCGCAGGAACACAGGTTGAGCAAAAAGAAAATAATAATGAAGCACAGGAAAAGGATATTTCTGTTTCCCTTTCGGATACAGGATGCTGGGATGACTTCATGGAAATCCTTCAATCGGACAGTTCCGGAACGGACAAAACAGAAAGGCCTGTCTGCAAGCTTGACCGTGACCTTGCGGATTCACTGGACGACTGCGATATACATGGCAGGTGCCGCTCTGACCTGGTGAATGCCATTGTAAGGGCATTCTTCAAGTCCTACCTGCCACGTCTGGCAGAATACAGAAGGGAAAAGAAATCATTGTTTAACAGTTACAATCTGTAGGTTATGAAAAAGACTGACTGGACTGACAGGATGCTTGCCGCTCTTATCGAACTGTATCCGGTAGAAACCACGGCCTATACAGCTGCCGTTCTCAATCTGAGCGAATCGACCGTCAAGTTGAAAGCCCGTGAGCTTGGACTTGTTAAAATGGCCAAATCCAGATGGATGGAGCGTGCCGACTATATCAGAAACCACTTTCAGGAGTGTTCATTCTCTGAGATAGGGAAAGCTCTCGGCATTACCCGGATGAGTGTCGGACGCATAGCCGCTGCACTCGGACTGAAACGCAGCAGTGAAGAGAAACACCAGATTTCCTCACGTATCCGTACCCAGATGGTAAAGAGGGAAAGACGGCGTATCGTCTTCGGACTGGAACCCATAACCGGTATCCGTGTCATTTCAAACAGAGCAAAGGTAAGGGTACGCTCAAACATGAAGTCAAACGGATACATCATCAGTGAGGAACACAACGTGATTTATTATACCGGCAGTACGGAACGCAGGGAACGTCTGGAAAGCTGGGGCATCAGACTGGGACTGCATATCCTTCCGCTTCCGGAGGACAGTTCCGCTCTTTCATCCAATATCATATTACAACAGCCATGCAGTACGGACAGATAGTATTCCTTCTCTTCGTGGCAATGGTATTCTACTATGCGGCAATGATTTTCATGGACTTCCAGAGGGCAAAGGCCGCACAGAATGCCGAACAGGACAGCCAAAAAGAAGAGGACATTGACATATCGGAAGAAGCACGAAGCTTCAGGCCGATAAGAATAAACCGGAATGAACCTGAATCCAAAGAAGAAAGTTCAGAACAGAATAATACTGAGAATCCCGAACCTGAAAATGACAAAACTGATTCTGACGGTACAGAGAAATCTGCATCCCAATCAGAATCTTCCAGACACGTTTACCGGGAGGCCATCATGACTGACGGCATTCTGGTTGAGAATATCATTCAGGAAATAAACCGGCTGGCAGAGACCGGTACCAGTGACCTCGGTGCCGTTATCTTCAGCTGTGAGAATGCCTGATATATATACCGTTCCTTTAGTGACATCTGTTTCTTTGGCGATGAAATCCTTTAACATTATTCAGAAATGCAGATAATAAAGAAAAATGCCCGGAATCTTACGGAGCGTTTCATCGGTTCAAGTTTTGGACAGAAGTGTGTGGTGGCGGCCATTGCACTCGTTATTTCCACATCAAACGTAATGGCAGGAAGCAAGGGTGCAGCTGGTTTTACCAAGGCCACCCAGGAAGTCAGTTCCTACCAGACTCCGGTATCGAACCTGATGAAGGCCATTGCTGCCGTTATCGTTCTGGTCGGTGCCTTCAACGTCTATTTCAAGATGCAGAACGGAGACCAGGACGTGAAGAAGACCATCATGCTTACCATCGGAGGCTGTATCGCATTCATCGCACTTTCGGAAGCTCTTCCGCTGTTCTTCCAGTAATCCTTTTCCGGCATGACAATGAATCAGGAAGGTTACCCTGTGTTCAAGGGATTGCAGAAACCGCTGGAGTTTATGGGCATACGTGGCCGTTTCCTTACTCTGGCAGCGGCAGCCATAGGCGTATCATTCGTAGGCTTCATCGGTTTCTCAATCGCTTTGGGAAAGGTTGCAGGATTCATAGCCATGATGGTCATGGCACTGGCGGGACTGATAACCATCTACATCAAGCAGCGTGGTGGACTACACAACAAGAAAAGGGCAAAAGGCATCTATATCTACAGAAGCCTGAGAAAAGAACAGTAAATCACTTTATACAGTATGGCACACAAAAGGAAAAGAATATTTGACGGACTCTATGCGCAGCTGGAGGAGACGGACGGCAATGTCGTGCTGTTCTCGGCCAGGGGCGAGCCGTCAGTTATCTTCGAGATAACCAATCCGGTCCAGCAGCTCTGTACGGATGCGCAGCAGTACATGCTGTTTCATGACGTGCTGTCCAATATCCTTCAGACCATCGGTGAGGGATATGCACTGCAGAAGCAGGATATTCTGTGCAGACAGGCATATCACCATGACGTGCCGGATGATGCGGAGTTCCTGACAAGGAGCTATTTCAGATACTTCGAGGGAAGGGAGTTCACAGAGATAAGGACTTTTCTTATCCTCACCCAGGAGGCTCAGAGAAGCCAGTTCATCCAGTATGACCCGAAGAGATGGCTCGATTTCCATTCCAAGGTATCAAAGACGGATGATATTCTGACGGAAAAGCATATCCGGCACAGAAAGCTCGGCAAGGAGGAAGTCAGCGAATACTGCCACCGTTTCATGGCATTCCAGTTCCGGCACGGACCGTTCTCGATGACCAACTTCAAGGCTTCGGACGAATATCTCAGGACAGGTGACCGGATTATCCGTTCCTATCCGCTGGTGGATATTGACGAGATTAATCTGCCTTCCATGATAAAGCCGTACACGCAGATGAACATCAACGGCTACGGTATCGCAACCGACCTGCTTTCTTTCCTTACCGGCGTCCCCTACTCAGACTGTGTGGTGTTCAACCAGGTCATTCAGATACCGGGACAGAGGAAGCTGCTGCGCAAGCTACAGGCCAAGGCGAAGCGTCACGGTTCCATGCCGGACCCGAGCAACCGTATTGCCAAGGCCGACATTGAGGAAGTGCTGGACAGGCTGGCCATTGACAGTACCATGCTTGTGTACTGCAACTTCAACATTCTGGTGAGCTGTCCCCCTGACAAAGTAACTCCGGTAACTTCATTTCTGGAAACGAAGCTGTACGAGTGCGGTATCATGCCGTCAAGAACGGCCTACAACCAGCTGGAGCTTTTCATGGACTGTTTTCCCGGTAACGGCTATGCCTTCAACCCGGACTATGACCTGTTCCTGACGCTTTCGGATGCTGCACTTTGCTTTTTCTTCAAGGAACACATGAAAGAATCTGAGAATACACCGCTGACTACATACTACACCGACCGTCAGGGACTGCCTGTATGCATTGACATTACCGGCAAGGAAGGCAAGAAGAAAATGACAGACAATGTCAACTTCTTCTGTATCGGTCCTTCAGGTTCCGGCAAGTCCTTCCACATGAACAGTGTGGTACGTCAGCTGCTGGAACAGAATACGGATGTGGTCATGGTGGACACGGGTGATTCCTACGAAGGCATATGCGGATATTACAAGGGTACATACATAGCCTACTCGAAGGAGAAACCCATTTCCATGAATCCGTTCAAGGTCACGAAGGAGGAGTATGAACTTAATTTCGGTGAGAAGAAGAATTTCCTCAAATCACTGATATTCCTGATATTCAAGGGTAACGCATTTCCTACAAAGATTGAGGACATGCTGATAAACCAGACCATCGTGGAATATTACGAAGCCTATTTCAATCCTTTTGAAGGGTTCAGCGACAGTGAGCGTGAGGCATTGAGACAGAAACTGCTGGTAGCCGCCAAGATGGAGGATGACTATGAACAGTTCACGCACAGCATGGAGGACATCGACAGGCAGATAAATGCGGAAGAGGCGCAGGAAAAGCCGGAAAACCGTGCACTGCTGCTGCCTTCAGAAGTACGCCGTCTGAAGCTGATACGACAGTGCCGTTCACTGACCGCCCTGATCAATGATGAAGCGGCCACAGAATCGGAAAAGGAACGTGCACTTGCCATCATAGAAAAATACAAAAGGGAACTTTATAACAATTCCATGCTGATTAAGATAGACAGGCAGATTGACCACATGGAGGAACAGAAGCGCAGGCTGAAGGTTCAGGAACTCTCGTTCAATTCCTATTATGAGTTTGCCCTGGAACGCATACCGCAAATTACGCAGCTGGAGAAAATCAGTTTCAATATACATGACTTTGCAGCCATACTGAAACAGTTCTACCGTGGCGGCGAGCTGGAGATGACACTGAACTCCGACCTGGACATCAACCTGTTTGACGAGCGGTTCATTGTGTTCGAAATAGATAAAATAAAGGATGATCCGGTGCTTTTTCCGATTGTGGTGCTGATTATCATGGACGTGTTCCTGCAGAAGATGCGTATCAAGAAGGGACGGAAGGCTCTTATCATCGAAGAGGCATGGAAGGCAATAGCATCACCTACCATGGCAGAATATATAAAGTATTTGTATAAGACCGTCAGGAAGTTCCACGGCATTGCCGGTGTGGTCACACAGGAACTTAATGACGTGATTGATTCCCCTATTGTGAAGGAGGCCATCATCAACAACTCGGACGTGAAGATTCTGCTTGACCAGACCAAGTTCAAGGACAGGTATGAGGATATTGCTGCCATTCTGGGACTCACTGACATACAGCGTCAGCAGATTTTCACCATCAATGCGCTGAACAACCATGAGGGAAGAAGCTACTTCAAGGAGGTGTGGATTTGCCGGGGACAGCACTCGGATGTGTACGGCGTGGAGGAAGCACCTGAATGCTACTGGGCATACACTACAGAACGTACCGAAAAGGAGGCACTGAAAATTTATCTTGCCCGGTACGGTACGCTGCAGGAGGCCATCACCCGTATTGAGGAAGACCGCAAGGCGGATGGAGGGCTTCTGTATCTGGAGTTTGCAAGAAAAGTCAACCAACATCAAAAAGTTATGTCACTATGGTAAGAACAGTATTAAGAATCATATCGGTTATAATGCTTTCTGCATTTGTCTGTATTAATGCACATGCTGCTTGGAGAATCGTATTCGACCGCAACTGTCTGAAGATTGTCATGGCCAATACCGCTTCACAGAAGCTTATCGAGGAACAGCACAACCAGCGTGTGGATACCATTGCAGCCAAGAAACAGAAGGTGGAACTCTATACGGTGAGTATGGCTACCATGAAGGAACTCTACAAGCTGAGCATGGAGAACATATCCGGTTTCGGGACTGAAAGTCTTTATTACAAGGAAATAGGTCTGTGCGCTTTGGATATTCTGCGAAATGTTCCGGTACTTGTCAGTACGGTAAACAGGGCCAAATTTTCAAACAGGCTGCTCTGTCTGAACGAACTCGGCAACCTTGTAGCGGAAACCCAGCAGCTGGTCGGCAACTTCGTCAATATCGTGAACAATGCAAAAATTCCCAATCCGTTGCAGGGACAGGCAACTGCCGAGAAAAAGAATGACGGCTACAACTTGCTGGACAGGTATGAAAGGCTGACACTGGCAAATAGCATCTATACTGACCTGAACAGGATACGCTATAAGGTGGAAGGGATGGTTCTGATGGCACAGTACGCCACTGCAAACGACCTCTTCTTTGCCATAGACCCGGAAGGATGGGCAAATGTGGTGACCATGAAGAATCATGTGGGGAATCTTGTACAGGACTGGAACGGACTGGTTGCTTCAAATTATTAACCTTTCATATATCTCTGTCATGAAAATCAGAAATATAAGTATCATATCAGCCTGTATTATAATGCTGTTGCTGCCTGTAAAGGCTTCCGCTTTCATAATACCCAAAGACCTGCCGACCATCGAGGCACTCATTGCCCTGCACAAGGCCATAAAGAAGGACGAGGACAAGGCTCTTACAAGAGTGGCCACAAGCTATGGCGAGCAGTCGCTCATTGAGAAGGGTGCGGAAAAGTTCAATGATGTCCGGACCACTCTGGATACAAGGCTGAACAATGCCTATTCGTATCTGGTACTGGCCGGTGCCATTTCTTCAATGGCCAACTCACTGTATCAGCTGGTAACGGAATACAAGGACTTTACCGGTAATACTTTCAGTCATGTATCAAAGAAGCCTTTCGTGGCCTGGTATTATGCCGATGCCAACGTGGCAATATCAAGGGAGATACAGCACTGCTACAGACTGTATGCATCCGTGGCCGCTTCGGGTATAAACCTGATGAAGGCTTCCATGGATGAGAAGCTGAATCTGGTAATGACACTGAAGGCTTCCATCGACAGGGCAAGGTACATAATAGACAATGCTAATCTGTATTGTTTCCTTGTCACGGACTGCGGATGGAAGCCGGACTATATCTGGGAGATACTGAACTCCAATGTGAAGAATGAGATAGCTGAGCGTGTAATCAATAAATGGAATCAGGGATATGCAGGTTAGAAGAATATTTACAATAATCATGTGTCTGGCAGTATCATGTATCATATTTACATCCAATGCCCAAAGCATAGTCAGTGACAGTGAAAAGCAGAAGCAGTGGAAGTCTATGGAAAACGGTCCGTGGGATTTTGCTCCGGACTGGTATTACTTTTTCCTGCATAAGAAATATTCCGGTGCGGAAATGTACTGGAAATGGGACTGGTTCAACTCCGGATTCCGTGTCCGTTTCAAGGAACCAAAGTCTGATGTGAAGCGTATCATGCCGGTGCGTGTGACTGCCGAAGAGACGCAGAGGCAGAAAATCAAGAAAGTGGAGAGTGAGCGCAAATATATCGAGGAACTGTATAAGGAAGAACTGGCAAGGGAGGCTGACAGGAACGTTGATCTGATGTATGCCACATACAAGGACGAATTCAACCGTATGCAGGACTGTATCACGGACGGACTGCTCTACTGTATGCAGAAGAGTGACGGCAAGCTCCGCTATCAGGTGGACGAGCTGAGCCGTCAGAACGAAATACTCTGTGCGGATATAGCCTATATACACAAAACCGGTGTCGGCTATGGACTGGAGAACGCCAAGCGGCAGAAGGCATATGAGGAAGCCAAATCCAGGATGGCAGAACTGGTCAACAGGACTGCACACCTTTGTGCCGTTGCCGCTACGCATTATTGAAAAACAAGTAAAAACAAATAACATTTTAAGATATGGATTTATTGTTTATTCCGCTGACAATAGGACTTCCGGCCATTGACGAAAGTCTGGAAAAGCTGCTGACGGCCATGGAGACATTTCCCAATGTGGCCGTTCTCGGTGATGCCGTTTCAATGGCAAAGGCTCTCGGTCTGTGCCTGGCCCTGTGTGTCGGTTCATACGAATGCTGGATGATGATGCTCGGAAGGCGTGGTATAGATGTCATGAAGCTGTTGCGCATCATCGGCATTTCCCTGTGTATTTCATCCTCTTCATGGATATGCTCGGCTCTGCAGGTTCCGGGAAAGAGTCTGGAATCCGCTACATGGGCTATGGCCAAGGCCAAGAATAAGGAAGTGGCGGCCTTTGAGCTGAAGGTTGCACAGAAACAGAGTGAATATCTCGACAGGCTGAGAACCGTGCAGGACTCCATTGCCACGGCAAAGCAGGTGGCCGAAATCGGTCAGGATGCTGCCTGGTGGGACAAACTGATATATAATGTGGAGAATCTGGGCTCGACCATCAACAACTACGCACAGAGGGCTGCCGTGGCGGCTGAGACGAAGGTCAGTGAATGGATAAACGATGTAATACGCTTTGTCGGGGAACTGATTTTCCAGATGTCGTATTACGGGATGCTCGTGGCACAGAGGATTTTCATGGCCATCATGATGATATTCTGTCCGATAATGTTTGCTCTCTCGCTGGCACCGCCATGGAACTCAGCCTGGAGCCAGTGGATGTCCAAGTTCCTTTCCCTCTCGTTATGGGGATTCGTGACCTATATGTGCATCTATTATATAGACTTCATCCTTCTTTATAACCTGCAGCAGGATCTGGTGGCATACGACCATCTGCTTCATGGCTCGGTCAACTCATGGGAACAGATTGGTGCACTGGGACTGCAGGGAATAGGCTCCAACTGTATGTACGCCATGGGTATGCTCGTGGGTGCCTATATTATACGCTTCGTTCCTGAAGTGGCTTCATGGCTGATTCCGGGAGGTGTAAGTTCGGGTACGGGTTCAGTTGCCGGTTCGGCTGCAATGGGCATCACTTCGGCTGCAGGTGGTATGGCCGGAAGTATGGCCAGTTCTGCCATGAAAGGAACGGGTTCGGTTGTCAAATCATTAGTCAAATAACTTCAAATCTTTTTACAATATGCTTATTGAATCCCTTGCACAGAAAACCAGACTGGCAATGATGACAGTATTTGCGGTAATCGGAGGCTGCACCGTCATCTGTGCCTTTACGGTCTGGTGCTGCATTTCACTTGTCAACGAGGAAAGGCAGCAGATTTATGTACTTGACGGAGACATTCCGTTTCTTGCCGAGCGTGCACGGCTGGAAGCCAACTTCACCATGGAGGCCAAGGCGCACATACAGCTGTTCCACCAGTATTTCTTCAACCTGCCGCCCGACAACGACTATATCAAATGGACGGTAGGGAAAGCGATGTATATGGCTGACGGGACTGCGCTGAAACAGAAACAGGCCATGGACGAGAACGGTTTCTACTCGGACATCATTTCCTCTTCGGCTGTCTGCACCATCATGTGCGACTCCATTCAGTTTGACGAACATGAACGGAAGTTTACCTATTACGGTACGCAGCTTATCAAGCGCAGGACCAGGGACATCAGACGCTCGATGGTGACAACAGGTTACATCGAGTCCGTACCGAGGACAAGGAACAATCCCCACGGTCTGCTCATTACCGGCTGGAGGACTCTTGAAAACAGGGATTTGGACTATTGATATACTGATATTATGAAATCATTCAGAAAAAAGATACGGGAAAGCCGTCTGAAAACGCATCTGCTTGTCAGGTCGTGGTTGCAGCCCAAACTGGGTGTCATCAGAGCAAGATACCGTCTGGCCGCAAGAATCAGACTGGCCAACAGATGGGCGGCAAAGCATCCGAAAACGACATTCGCAGGTGTGGCAGGGACACTGCTTCTGCTACTTGTCAGTACTGTTGCCATAGATTCCGGCAACGGAAAACAGAGTGAACCGGATGTCAGTTCGATTGCCGGTATGGAACCGGTGTTTCAGGGATTCCGTACCATCCAGGCAAACAAGGACATTCACCGCAGTGTATTGACGGACATGACGGTGAAGGGACAGTTACTGCGTCATGAACTGGACTCCATGATTGCCATACCTGTAAAGAGCCGTGAGGATTCCTTGCGGATCATCCTCAAATACCGGCAGCTGGAAAATATAGTCAAATCCATTAAAAACAATGATAACCCATGATTAAGATTAATTTCAAACAGCCCAAGTATATCTTTCCGCTGGTCATATTCGTTCCGCTGTGCGCACTGGTATACTTTGTGATGCAGACTTTCTCCGGCGGTGAGGAGACTGCCGGAACGGTAGCTACAGACCGTATCAACATGGAGCTTCCCCAGGCCAATGCCGAGGAAGCCGGAGACAAGATGTATGAGATGTCCAGACGTTTCGGCGACGAGGATGCCTTCACAGCCGTCAGCGGTATCGGGGAGGAAGAACAGAAGAAGGAGGAACTGGAACACGGCTACAGCGAGGAGGAACTGAACCGTCTGGATGCTGCTGAAGCTGAAAGACAGCGGCAGCAGAGGGAACTTGAAGAACTGGAACGTTCCCTTGCCGAATCAAGAAAGCATATCAATGCATATGCTTACGGAAACGCTCCTTCGGAAAACAGTGAAACGGGTTACGGAGGTATGGGATATTCCTCACAGGACGAGTTTGCACGTGACCTTGAAGAGATTCAGCGAAGGAGCTATGAACGGCAGAAAGCTATTGAAAGCGGACTGGGTATCAAAGACCCGGAAGCAGAGGAAGCTGAAAGAAAGCACAGGGCTGATTCCATAGCTAAAGTACGTCAGGAGGAAAGGGAACGCAACCGTCCGAGTCTGGTAATCAAGTCTGATGACACCAATGCTGACAGGTTCAATACAGTTACTGCTCCGGATGAATTTGCCGAGAACAAGCTGATACGTGCCATGATTGACCAGACTACAAAGGCGCATGAAGGCACACGTCTGCGGTTCAAGCTTCTGGACGATGTGACGGTAAGCGGTACAAGGCTAAAAAAGGGAACTTACCTCTATGGAACGGTAACAGGTTTCGGACAGCAGCGTGTCAGGGCTTCCATAACCAGTATCCTTATCGGCGACAGGTTCATCAAGGTCAAGCTTTCTGTATTTGACAATGACGGTATGGAAGGTTTCTATGTTCCTGAATCGGCATTCCGTGATTTTATGAAGGATGCAGGTTCCAATACGGTACAGCAGAATATCAGTTTTGAATCCAGTGACGGTTACGGTACCGGTATTTCTACGGAGGCCATTGCCCTCCAGTCACTGCAGAATATGTATAACTCTGCCACGTCTGCCATATCTTCCAATATCAGAAAGAACAAGGCGAAAATCAAGTACAATACCATTGTTTATCTGATAAACTCGGAGGATGCACGCTGATATATCTGAATACAGCAAAGAAAATTATAGTAACATTTTAATATTTCAATATGAAAACCAGAATTATTCTGATAATATGCCTTATCACAGGCATAGCCGTACATCTGTCGGCCAATGAGAAGATATACATCAACCGGGAAGTGACTACGCACATTGTCATGCCCGAGAACATCAAAATGGTGGATATTTCCACTACTAAAATTATAGGCAACCAGTGTACAGACAATATCGTCCGTATCAAACCTTATCTGGAGAATGATTCCATATCATCTGAAGGTTACAGGGAAAACGAACTGCTGGGTACACTCACCATTATCGGTGAGCGTCATATCGCACAGTATGACATCCTCTATACCGAATCACCCAAATATGCTTCTACCATCTACAATGTATCCTACAATGAGACACAGTCCTATATCAATCCGGAGGTTTCCATGCCGATGGCTGAGATTGCACGATATGCTTGGGCTGTCTATGGAAGCAGAAGAAAATTCAACCAGATTGTATCAAACAAAAATGGAATCAGGGCATACATCAACAATATCTATTCCATCGGTGACTATTTCTTTCTGGACTATACACTGAAGAACAAGACAAGGATTGCATACGATATAGAGGAAATCAGGGTAAAACTTACTGACAAAAAGGAGACAAAGGCAACCAATTCACAGACCATAGAGCTTACCCCTGTATTTTCCATGAACAACACCCGTAAGTTCAGGAAGGACTACAGGAACGTGCTTGTGATTCCGAAGCTCACTTTCCCTGAAGAGAAGGAGCTTCGTCTGGAGATTTCCGAGAACCAGATAAGCGGACGTGTGGTGGTACTCACCATCGAGTATGAGGACATTCTCAATGCAGACGGCTTCGACTCGGATATTCTGGACGGTGCAGACTATTACCCCTACTATTATATTGATCATTCCATAAAAAAATAGGCCATGAAGAAGATTCTGTTCATTCTGTTTTGCCCGGTTGCATTCATCGGTGCATCGGCACAGACCGGAAAGGTTTCCGTCAATGCCGGATTCCTTTTTCCAAGTACGCTGAATGCCACTTTGGGTTATGAGTATCCGCTTTCATACGGAAATGCGGTCGAAGTATATGGTGAGGTCGGGAATCACTGGCAGAAGCCGGTATGTCACAATTTCCGGAAAGGATATTTCTGGGATGGAGGTATGGTTTACAAGCACCGTCTGGCACGGTACAAGAACGGCATGATGCGCCTTCGTCTTGGGTCTCAGTTCGGTGCGGTACAGAAGAAGTTCTTCTTCGGGCTGGAGGCCGGATTTGAATACAGCTATGTGTTCCGCAGCGGACTGGAGTTTTCAATAATCCAGAAGAACAATGTGAACTTCCTGCATGGGGATACCTTCCGCAACGGTCTGCTGTTGGGTATAAAGGTTCCATTTTAGTAAATTCATATACAGTTAGAGCGTATGGCATTTGAGGAGACAAGGGAACAGCAGCAGATATACAACTACTTCAGGAGCTGCATCTATATCTTTCTGATTATTGAAATTATCATGAACCTGCCAGTTACGGCTGACAACAGGGTTACGCAGTTCGTACTCGACCTGCTGGCACGGTTCAGGGTTTTCAATTCCGTATCGGGATGCAAGGTGGCCGAACTGATATGCATCTGTATTGTCTGTATCGGCACAAAAGCAGAAAAGTCCCTGAAGTTCAATGTAAGGACAATGGTCATCTATCCGGTACTGGCCGGTCTGACACTTGTGGGACTTTGTTTTGTATTTCATGGCATGAGTTTCGGATTCAGCTGGCTGGGATTTCCTGCCAACCGTCTTCTGTATGCGGTATGTTCGGTGGTGGGTACCATGCTGGTACATCAGGGACTGGACGGTATTGCCAAGTATTACAACTACAAGGTCGGTGAGGACCGTTTCAATTTTGAGAACGAATCGTTCCAGCAGTCGGAAACGCTGGTCAGCAATGATTATTCGGTGAACATTCCGATGATATACTACTGGAAGAAGAAAATGCACAAAGGATGGATCAATATCATCAATCCTTTCCGTGGTACGATTGTTCTGGGTACACCGGGTTCCGGTAAGTCTTTCGGTATCATTGACCCGTTCATCAGGCAGCATTCAGCAAAGGGTTTTGCCATGATGGTATATGATTTCAAATATCCGACACTGGCCAAGACGCTTTTCTACCAGTACTGCAAGAACAGGAAGGCAGGGAAACTACCACAGAACTGCGGATTCCGTACCATCAACTTTACCGATGTGGAATACTCCAACCGCATCAATCCGATTCAGCGGAAATATATTCCGGATCTGGCTGCAGCTTCTGAAACGGCGGCTACCCTGCTGGCCTCACTCAACAAGGGAGGTGGAGACAAGAAGGGCGGTTCGGAAGCATTCTTCACCAACTCTGCGGAAAACTTCCTGGCTGCCATCATCTATTTCTTTGTAAACTTCCATCCGGTCGGATTCAGGAACGGCAGGAAACTGAAGCGTTTCATATCACTGGAGGGAAAGAAGCTGGAGATTGTCATACGCAACTGGGATGACTTCAATGCCATAGACAAGGACGGCAATGTGGTGCTTGACTTCGTGGATGAGAACGGTAATGACGTATCGACTGACGAGGACCGTATGTTTGTGGACCTGAACGGATACAGCTATAAGGACAGGACCGGCAGGAAGATTCTGATTCAAAGGTGCTGGTATGAGGACGAGCATGGCAATGAAGTGGAACCGGATACCGTAACCGGCGAGTTCTCGGACATGCCGCATGTGCTTTCATTTCTTGGAAGACCATACGACCAGGTATTCAATATCCTGATGCAGGATGACAGGATTGCTTCGCTGATGGCTCCTTTCAAGAGTGCTTATGAAAACAAGGCGAATGACCAGCTGGAAGGTATGGTCGGTACGCTTCGTGTGAACGCCGCACGTCTTGTGTCTCCGGAAGCATACTGGGTATTCACCGGGGATGATTTCGACCTGAAGATTTCTGACAAAGCTAATCCGAGCTATCTGGTAATAGCCAATGACCCGGAAAAGGAACAGGTTATCGGTTCTCTTAATGCGCTGGTTCTGAACCGACTGATTACAAGGGTGAACTCAAAGGGCAATATCCCGGTGAGCATTATCGTGGATGAGCTTCCGACGCTGTATTTTCACAAGATAGACCGTCTTATCGGTACGGCTCGTTCCAATAAGGTTGCCGTGACTTTAGGTTTCCAGGAGCTTCCACAGCTGGAAGCAGACTACGGCAAGGTCGGTATGCAGAAGATTATCACCACCTGCGGTAATATCTTCATGGGTGCGGCACGTAACAAGGAGACACTGGAGTGGGCACAGAATGATGTATTCGGAAAGGCAAAGCAAACTTCACGCTCCATTTCCATCAATGACCACAAGGTATCAACCACAATCTCTGAGAAGATGGACTTTCTGGTTCCTGCAGCCAAGATTGCGGATATGGCAACAGGCTGGCTGGCCGGACAGGCGGCACGTGACTTTACGGCTACCGATGACAGTATGCTTGACCATTTTGACATCGAGCAGTCGGAAGAGTTCAAGACCACCAAGTATTTCTGCAAGACGCACTTTGACATGAAGAAGATTAAGGACGAGGAAAAGCACTATGTTCCTCTTCCTAAAATATATGAGTTCAGGAATGATAAAGAGAAGGAAATCCTGCTCAACCGTAACTTCAAGCGTGTGAACCAGGAAGTGGAGGATATGGTAAAGGAACTTCTCGGTATCAGCTAAACATATAGCCTA
>NZ_JBBKBS010000021.1:0-63550 GCF_037890285.1 Phocaeicola sp. HCN-40430 | reverse complement strand
ATAAAAAAGAAAAGAGAACGCTGTCGCAGCGTTCTCTTTCTATTTAACACATAGGCATCTTCATTTTATCAAAAGGTTATATCGATATATACCCTTTTGAACTTTTATTCTATGGGGTTGGGTTATAGTCTAGTTTAGTTTATATCCTATGTCTTTTTGGCTGTGTGTTTTTTCTCTTTTTAATATCTTCTGTAATTAGAAGTGCAATTCGTGTGCCAAAGTATGTAGAATATATAACTTGCTGATTAATAAGATAAATGCAATTTTGTCTTATTGAGGAATTTGTGGAATTGTGTGGGGATATTGTAGAATTATTCCACATTTTATTGTGGAATATTATACAATTTCAGTTTGTTGTATAGAGTCTTGCGGTCTACTCCCAATAGCAGAGCTGCCTTGGTTTTGTTATTGTTTGTTTGTTGAAGTGCCCGTAGAATACGCTGTTTCTCAGTTTCCTCATCATATAAATTTAAAGATTGAGGAACAAAGGAAACTGGTTGACGTAAGATATCTTCTCCCAGTTCACGTATTGTAATAAAATCTCCTTGTGCAAGAAGTGTGGCACGCTTTACAACATTTTTTAATTGACGTAAATTACCCGGCCAATCATATTTTTGCAGTGCTTCACTTGCTGCTGCATCAAATCCTATTAAGTCTCGCTCCAGTTCACGATTTGCCTGATCCAAAAAGAAATTGGCGAACAGAAGGATATCTTCCGGTCGTTCTTTCAGAGAAGGCATATATAAGGTAAATTCATTAAGACGATGATACAAATCTTCACGGAAATTACCTTTAGAGATGGCTTCGGTAAGATTTTCGTTGGTTGCACTAATCAGACGTACATCAACTTCTATTTCCTTATTGGAACCAATAGGACGGATACGTCGTTCCTGTAAAGCACGTAAAAGCTGAATTTGAACTTCGTAGCTTAGGTTTCCTACTTCGTCGAGGAATAAAGTACCTCCATTGGCTTCTTCAAAGGCACCTCGTTTGTCATGAAGAGCACCAGTGAACGAACCCTTTATGTGGCCGAAAAATTCAGAAGCAGCCAGTTCTTTGGGGATAGAACCACAGTCTATGGCAATAAAAGGCTTTCCAGCCCGTTTGCTTAATTCGTGTATACGATGTGCTACATACTCTTTACCTGTGCCGCTTGCTCCGTTGATAAGTACAGACATCTGGGTAGGCGCCACCAGTTTTACATAATTGTATAATTGGCGGGCAGCCTCACTTTCTCCTTCCAGAAAATTCTGTGAATTAAACTCAGGTACAGGAGTCACAGGAATTTGTTGTTTATGAATTGCTTCGTGTATTTTTTTCAGAAGTTCATCCGGTTGCACCGGTTTACTGATGTAGTCACTGGCACCTTGCTTCATAGCCTGTACCGCTGTTTGGATTTCAGCGTAACTGGTCATGATAATAACCGGTGTGGTACATTCTTTGCTCCGAAGCCATGAAAGAAGGTGGATTCCGTCTTGATCGGGCAAACGTAAATCGGAGAGAATCAGGTCGTATTGGCGTGCTGCTATTTGCTTGCGGGCGCGTGCATTTGTTCCTGCAGTTTCCACTTCGAACCCTTTTTTCCCGAGCCATGTTTTCAGCATTGTAGAAAATGTCAAATCATCTTCAACGATTAGTATAGACGGAATCATGTGTACCTATGTTTATATGTATTTGTACAAAGATAAGCTTTTTTAGTATGCGGAAATCATTCCAGGTTAAATTTTTCATTTCAGCATTGGTGCAAAGATATCTTTTTTACATATTTTTCAGCTTCTTCAAGGATGCAGGTAACTTGTTGTATAATCCATTTAGTCTGTTTTATGTCCTCATCCGTAATTTGTTCTGCTCCTTTTCTGCTTTCCAGCTGTTGTAGAGAAGGTACAATTTCTTTTGCTTCAATCATAGTTAGTGTAGGCAGTAGCTTGTGGGCAATGGCGCTGATTGTCTGAATATCATTTCTGCTCAAGGCTTCTTGCAGCAAGCCGGTGCTTTTTTGTGTCTCCTGAATAAATATTTTAATAATCTCCTGTGCCGCATTGGTATCATCGGCAGAGAAAGCAGTCAGCGGACTGAAATTGTATTTGCTTGCGGAGGCAGAAACTTTTTCAGTCGATTTTTCGGGAATCTGTCTGTTCAGTGAGGCTGAGAATTGCTGCAGTATTTGAAGTAAATCCGACTGGTTGAATGGTTTATGCAAACATCCGGCGAATCCTTTTTCCTGAAAATGCGATTCGTCCATGTCACTTCGTGCGGTAATGGCTATGACCGGAATGCTTTGTGCCTGTTTTACCGGCAGTTTTCTCAGATTTTCCAATAATTCAAAGCCATTCATGGCAGGCATCTGAATATCGGTAAACAGAATGTCGAACGGTTGCTGGCTGATAAACCCAAAAAGATCTTCCGGCTGTTCGCAACATTGGATTGTAGTTTGTGGGTCGAGAATGTTGCGTAACATTGCTTCCGTCAGATTCATTTGGATACGGTCGTCGTCTATTAGTAAAATACGAAGAGGCTTGACAGGTACAAGATGCTGTTCCTTATTCTTCGATGAAGCGGAGATAGAGGGAAGAGGCATAGATACCCGAAATGTACTTCCTTTTTCAAGAGTGCTTTCGATGGCAATCTTACCTTGTAGCAATTCCACTAACTTCTGGGTGATGGAAAGACCAAGTCCAAATCCTTCCTGTCCTTGTGCACTCCTCAGACGGATAAAGGCTTGGAACACACGTTCCTGTTCTTGCGGTGTCATTCCGCACCCGGTATCAGTTACACTGAATATAAACTGGTTGCCCTGATACTTGGCATGTAAAGTAATACTTCCTTCTTTAGTAAATTTCAATGCATTCGAAAGCAGGTTTTCTACAATTTGCCGGATACGGAAAGGGTCTCCTTCCAGAGTGAGTCCTGGTTTGAATTCATCTGCAAATTCCAGTTTCAGGTTCTTTTTTTCTGCCAGAGGTAAAAAGCTGGTATAGATAGTTTCAAATAATTGGTGCGGATTGAATGCTACCGGATGCAAATCCATTTTTCCAGCTTCCAGACGATGGTAGTCCAAAAGCGAAGTCACCAGGTCGAGCAAATGCTGGGCCGAACTTTTCATGTTGTCCAGATAAAACAGTTGTCTTTTGTCTTTTACAAGTCGGATAAGCAAGTCGATATAACCGATAATCGAACCGGTTGGTGCTTTGATGTCGTGCGTAATGGTTAACATCAGCTTTTCGCGTGCTACCAAGAGGTTTTCTGCATACGATTTAGCTTTTTCCAGTTCTTTCCGGTAATGGTTGCTTCGGGTAATATCGCGGCAGATGATGATAAAGAATATAAGGATTACCAATACTGCCAGTATTGCAATGGTAGCCATTGTCCATGCTGCTTGTTCACGGATACGTTGCTCCGTCTCAAATTTATATGCAGCTACTTTTTGTTCTTCTTCTTCAATGGTTTCCAATAACTGGTTTACACGCTGACTCAGTTTGCTGCCGGCTATACGCAGGCGGTAAATACGCTTTTCAACCGTGCGTAACTGCTCCTGCCGGGTTTGGAATACACGGTGTTGTATATTGCTCAGCATACCAGCCAATGTATCTACAGGGTTGTATGCTTCGTCTATAGTGTCGGTATACTCTTCTTGAATGACATTATTGACTTGGGTCGAATCGGCTTTTCCTGGAGAAAAAAGATCGGCCAGACGCTTGAAAAACTTCTTGGGTTTATGATGAATGGTATAGGTGTTTCGATGAGTAATGACTTTACGGCGAATATGAGTACTGTTCAACAGAGAGTCCTGTTGAGCTATCAGACTGTCTATCTGTTGCTTGTACAGCTCGTCGGTAGGAGGCTGACGCAAAGCTTCCAAAACCAGTCTCATGTTGCGTTCCTTGTTCTTTACCAAAATGCGTACCGTATCCAGACGTGCCCGCTGTAGTGTATCTGTCAGCATTGTTTGCAGGGAGTCAATCGACTTTCCTACATTTCTCATGGCTCTTTTATAAGCCGGATATTCATTCAGTTCTCCTACACGTAAGGTCTGTCCGATGATTTCCGCTTTATAAAGCTGACTGATGATTTCGTGGGTTGTACGCCGCCGGTTTTCTATATTTTCCTCGAAACCGGTGGGCGAAGTCAGCAGTTCCATCTGTTTGTAGATATATCCGATGGCTCCAAAGAGCAGTCCTATCAGAATGATATATCCGAAAGCTATTTTGGTTGAAGTAGAAAGCATGAGTCAGGTTATAGTTCTTTCCGGGTTTTATATCGGAAACGCAGGTAATACATAATTCCGGCACTGGTCAGTCCGAAAGGAAAGGCCATCCAGATACCTATGATTCCCCAGTCGCATACAAAGCCAAACAGGTAGCTGGCAGGAAGAGAAATCACAAAATAGGCAATAAATGAAAACAGAAGCATCGGACGGACATCGGCAATACCTCTCAGCGCATTGGCAAAGTTGATTTGCAGTCCGTCGCCAAACTGATAGAGCAGGAAAGGAATAATCACTTGTGCTACCATCAGACTTACAGCCTGATCATTGGTAAACCATCCTCCAATCTGATGACGGAGCAGAAATATGGGGATAGAAGTGCATACTATCATAGCCAGGATAATATGGAAGCCTATATTGGCTGTTTTCCGGACACTGACCAAATTATTCTGACCGTAAAAATTGCTGATACGTACCGATACGGCTGCTCCCATTCCATAGTACATCATGAAACAGATTTGAGAAACGGCTATCATAATCTGATAGGTAGCCAGAGCTGTACTTCCCAGCCAGCCTACCATGATGGCACTCAGGCTGAATGAGGCAGTTTCCATACCCATCTGTCCGGCAATGGGCCATCCCAGTTTGTTGAGTAATTTAAATTCTGCCTTGTCGAGAGCATTACGCTTGAATCCTTCACGGAACACACGGTAACGCGAAGTACCAAAGAATAATACAAGGTAGGCTATAACCATCAGGATGCGTGAAATGAGTGTGGATACTCCGGCACCCGTCAGCCCCATTTCCGGCATGCCCAGCTTACCGTAAATCAGCAGATAGTTTCCGATAATATTCAGAATATTCCCGCTCAGCAAAATCCACATGGACACTTTTGTATCTGTTATTCCGTCTGTAAACTGCTTGAATCCGTTGAACCACAGTACAAACGGAAGTGAGGCCAGCAGAACAAGAAAATAAGGACGGATATAAGGAAGCAGTTCTTCCGGTTGCCCCAGGCTTCCCACATTCAGATACAGTATTCCCATTACCAGGCACACGATGAAAGCCAGCATTGTATTGGCTGCCAGGCTGCTTTTAAGAGCTTTCCCTACTGCATGTGACTTGCCTTGCCCGAAGAGACTTCCTACTACCGGTGTTAATCCGTAGGAGAATCCGGTACTGAAAATAATGGCCAGATTGAACATGTTGTTTACAAAACTTGCTGCAGCAAGCTCTGTAGTACTGTGATGTCCAATCATTAAAGTATCGGCAAATCCTAATACAATGACTCCGATTTGACCAATGACAATAGGGATACCCAATGTCAGGAGTGCACGGTAATGTGTCCAATTCATTTCGTTGCTCGGTAATAAAGAATGTTACAATTTTCCGGAATAAATGTCTTGCGGGCAGTTTCCTGTATCTGTTCGGCGGTAACCGCACGGTATTTTTCTACTTCCTCATTTATCATCTCCGCTTTTCCTAAAAGCTCGAAATAGGCAAGGTTGGTTGCCACGTTCAGGTAGTTGATGTTACTGAATATCTGCTCGCTTTCGTAGCGGTTTTTTACTTTTTCCAGTTCCTCTTCTGCTACAGGCTGGGTTTTCATCTTTTCCAGTTCGGTCCAGATAGCCTTTTCAGCTTCTTCCAGCGTGACTCCCGGAGCTGGTTTTCCGGTGATATGCAGCAAACCTTCGTCCAGACTTCCTGCAATGTAGGCATCCAGTGCAGTGAAGAGTTTCTGTTCTTGCACCAGCGATTGGATAAAGCGGGAAGAACGGCCGTTCGACAGGATATCGGTAATCATATCAAAGGCATAATATTCCGGATGGTGGCGGTTGCACATATGAAACGCCATGTAAATGGCATCTACCGGAACTTTCCGTTCTACGCTTTTGCGCCGGATGGCAGTTTGTGGAAGTTCTGCCGGAAGTTCCCGCTTGCGTATAGAACGGGCAGGAATCGGGCCGAACCATTTCTCTGCCAGTCGGATTGTTTCCTCAAAAGAGATGTGTCCCGTCACGGTCAGTATGGCATTGTTGGGAGCATAAAAACGGTAGAAGAAATCTTTTACTTCCTCCAATGTGGCCTGGGCTATGTGGCTGATTTCCTTGCCGATGGTAGGCCAGCGGTAAGGATGATTCTGGTAAGCCATTTCGCGGAGAAGGTGAGAAGCATCTCCGTATGGCTGGTTCAGGTTACGCTGTTTGAATTCTTCTATTACTACCTGACGTTGTATCTCAAGACTTTGCGGTGAAAAATCGAGACTCAGCATACGGTCGCTTTCCAACCAGAATCCGGTTTCTACATTCTGGTACGGAAGTGTAATGTAGTAATTGGTAATGTCGTTGTTGGTCCAGGCATTGTTTTCTCCTCCGGCATTTTGTACGGGGGTATCATAATCGGGAATATTTACAGACCCGCCGAACATCAGATGCTCGAACAGATGGGCAAAGCCGGTGTGTTCGGGATCTTCGTCGCGGGCACCCACATCGTACAGAATGTTGAGTGCTACCATTTGGGTGGAGTTGTCTTCATTGTGTACGATGCGTAAGCCGTTGGATAAAATATGACGGTTAATATGAATCATAAAGGGTTATTCGATAACAGTTGCTTTAAGAATACGTATGTCTATTTTCGGACGGTCTGCACGGTTGGTGCCTACGTTTTCTATTTTTTCTACTACGTCCATACCGTCTACCACTTCTCCAAATACGGTGTAAGCTCCGTCCAGATGAGGAGCACCACCTACAGTAGTATAAGCCTGAATCTGTTCGCGGGTAAATTTCAGTGCAGGTTCTTTGGCAACTTCTGCACGTGCCTGTGCTTCCAGTGAATCTTGCAGTTCCATCAGTCCGTCGGTATCGCCTGCCTTACGCATTTTATAGATTTCTTTCATGTGTTTGCGGGCCAACGTGTTGAATACGGTTTCCAAACGGGCATCGTTCATCTGGTTTTCCATATTTACCATCTGTGCTTCGCTGAATTTGCGGCCTGTTACAATATAGAACTGACAGCCTGAAGAAGCTCTTTCCGGATTTACTTCATCGCCCTGACGTGCTGCGGCCAATACTCCTTTTTTGTGGAAGAATTTAGGATTGAATTCTGCAGGAATGGTATAGCCCACATCACCGTTGCCCAGCGTGGTTGTATCGGTTGCAGTCTTGCTTTGCGGGTCGCCTGCCTGAATCATGAAGTTCTTGATGACGCGGTGAAACAAGGTACTGTCGTACACGCCCTCCTTGGTCAACTTGATGAAGTTGTCGCGGTGTTTCGGAGTTTCGTTGTACAGTTTCACGGTAATGTTTCCCATTGTGGTTTCCATGCAAACCAGTGTTTCATTGCCTTTTTCCATATGTGTGGTCTTTTTTTGATTTCCTGTACACGAAAGCATGCAGCAGGCCATCAGGGTTAATACAATTGTTGCTTTTTTCATAAAGTAAAGAAATTAGATTGCAAAAGTACAAAAAAAATGATTGTGAGTCTGTATTCTATGGCGGCATTCTGTAGCAGATGTCGGGCTGCTGCAAAAGTATTGGCAGAAAAAAAGAAAAGAAACAGTGTATATTCAGCGCCGTTGGCTGTACAGTTGACGCCGTTGGTTTTATAGCCGGCGACGCCGTTTGTACATCCGACGTCGTCGATTATAAAACAATATAAGCAACCGACAGTAAATCATCGCATTGTATAAATAGTCTTGAATCGGATGATTTACTGTCGGTTGGAGTGATGCCGTATCGTCAGAATGGATAACCGATGGCGAAGTGGATACCCATTCCGTCTTTGAAGCGTGGAATGTTGTAGTATCCGCTCTTGCCGGTGTCGTAGGGTACGTGCAGGGCAATTCCCCAGTCGAGACGGAGAATGAGGAACGACAAGTCGTAACGGATACCGATACCTGTACCCAGTGCAATGCTGTCGAAAAATCTGTTGAGGCTGAATTCTGCATTCGGTCGTGCTTCATCCTTTCGCATCAGCCAGACGTTTCCGGCATCGAGAAAGGCTGCTCCGTTCAGATTTCCTCCCAAAAACTTAGACAAGATGCGGAATCGGTATTCCAGGTTGGCTTCCAATTTGATGTCTCCCGTTTGGTCGACATAAGAGTAGCGTGAGTTTTCCGCCGGATGAAAACGCCCCGGACCAATGGAACGGACCGTAAAGGCACGGATGCTGTTGGCTCCACCTACATAGAACTGTTCGCTATAAGGGGCAATTGTCTTGTTTCCGTATGCCCAAATGACACCTGCCATTACTCGGGTAGCCAGTTGTTGTTTGTCGCTAAGGTTTAGCAGATGACGCATTTCCGAAGAAACTTTCAGGAACTGGGCAAACGGATTTCCCAGCAGTTTTTTATCCTGTTGGCTGAATTTCTGTCCGAACGCAGCATAGATAAGCGAAGTAACGTTTCCGGCAGAAGTGATGGAGTTTTCCCACCATATCCGGTTTCGTTTTTGTTCCCACGAGTTGTCGTAGGTAAATGTATAGGTCAGCGAAGGAATAAACTGGTCGTCCAGACTTCGGAACAGCATCGGATTGGCCGTAGCTATTGAGTCGAAAGCCGCTGTACGGTGTTGCAGAACGTTGAATGCCAGATGTATGGGGGTTACGGTATGTTTCATTCCACGACGTGGGTAGAAGCTGTAGGATACATTACCGCCAAACGATAGCATCTTAAAGTAACGGGCACGGTTTACCTGGTCTACATACACTTTGAAGTTGGTTTGTGACGGGAAACGGAAGGGGTCTACACGGTCGCGAATCCAGGGGAGAACCAGTCGTGGAAACTCTAACGACAGCCCCGCGCCCAGTTCATAGGAGTTCATGACCGAACTTTCTCCATCGACTGTAGAACTGGTCTGCCATTCGTACGAACCTTTCATTTCCAGATTGAGCGAGGCACCCATGCCACGGAAATTTTTTCTCGACAGCTTGAATATGGCTCCCGGACCGGTTTGCTTGGTGCTTTTGGTGGTGACATTGAGTTCCAGCTCACTGTCGTAAGGCAAATCGAACATTGCATTCACCTGTACATCAAGTGTATCACTGTTCTCTGTACGGGGGGTATATCGCATTTCATTGTACTTGAATACGCCTAAACGGGACAATGCTTCCTGAGTATAGTTCTGTCTGCTTTGTGAGTATAACTCTCCCGAGCGATACAAGAACCGTTTACGGAGCACTCCATAACGGATGCCCAGTTTCTTGCCCGAATAGTGGACGGTAAAATTACGTGTCTGGAGTGAGTCGGTTGGTCGTTCTCCGTTGTATCCGGTCAGATAAACAGAAGTATGGCCGATATGATATCTGCGTAAGGCTTCTTGAGGGATGTTTTTTCTGGGTACAATTTTCAAGTTGACATATCCCGAACGCATCAGTGTATCGGCCAGGAAAGTGATAAATTCATTCCGGCAATAATAATATCCGTTATCTCTCAGCAAATCGACAATTCTTTGGCGTTCTGCTTCCAGTCTGGTTACATCGAAGTTATCTCCCCGGTGCAAAAGACGTTCGTTTCGGGTAGCACGGATCAGGCTGTCTGCTCTTGGGGAGAATCCCTCGTACATGATAGAATCCAGATAATAAGGGCGTCCCATGTCAATGTGGTAACTGAGTTTCACAGCCCTTGGATTTTTGGTACTATCTACCTGGTAGGTAACTTTCCCGTTGAAGTATCCATAATCGTGGAGAAGGTTGCTTGCTACTTTGACACGTGTGTCGGGATTTACTTTTGACAGATAGACTGGGTCAGCAGCAAATTTCTTGAATATCCATTTGCCGATACCTTTTTCGTACCGTTCGAAACCATTGTAAATCCATAGTCCTAACGGGAAAGGAATACGCATGGTCGGACTACCGAAAAAAGAGTTGTTGGGCGCCACACTGATGGCTCCTTCCACTTCTTCCAGAGTTCTTTTTCCTGCAGCATTGAGGTCTTCATTCTGCACGGTAATGTCGTTGATTCCGGTATATAGCACTTCTTCCGCCGGCAGATTCTTGGTGGTAGAACATCCTGTAAAAATGAGCATAAACAGGAATATATACAGAATAATATGGGTGTTACTTTTCCTTCTCATTTGTCTGTGTTTCAATAGGATTCTTTTTTCGGTTTCTGAATATGAATAATTCTCCCAAACGACTGATTTTCTTTCGTAGAACAATACCGGCTCCGGTTTCTATGACTTCACCGTCGAGGATACTTTCATAGTTCTTGTCGTGGAATAGTTTAATGTACCGGGTACCACTGTTGTCTAAGCGGTATTCCAATGATACATTGTCGATGAACGATTCGTCTTGCTGTACATCGTTTCCTGTCGAAATTTTTCCGCCTATGACAACCCGGAAGCGGTTGTTCCAGAAGCGTTTGGCAAACTGGAAGTTATAATCTGTTCTGCTGCTTCCTGTCTCCTCTTCGTTTGTAGTCTCCATTCCAAAGTTGATATCGACCGTTTTCAGGGCATCTCCGGCTATACTCTGTATTTCCTTTTGCAGGAAAGAGTTGAGTACATTGTTTGTATTGAATGCTTTTCCGGACCCCATATTACTTTCGCTCAGATACATACCTGTAACAAGCATCGTTACTGCCAGCTTGTTTTTTTCTTCTGCCGACATGGAAGCCAGCTCGTTCTGTATGGTACCGTCTTCGGGGGCTTCGAGCGTAAATGTAAAACCTAAGTTTTCCAATCGGTTGGTAATACTTACCCCCACATTAAAGGTAACCATGCGGGAGCTTTGTCCTTCTTGTGTAACAGAGGCACGAACTCGCTCGGATGCTTTGATATTCAGATTCGGGTTCATTACATTTCCTGTCCATTCTATATAGCTGCCACTTTGTATATAGAAGGTTTTTAGTGGAATAATAGGCATGGCATATTTCATTTCTCCACTCATCAGGGCATAGCGTCCGTTAAGCAGCATGTTTCCGTCAGGCTGGTATTGGAAAGAAAGATCTCCTCCTCCTTCCAGCAGCATGTAGTTGCTTCCGTCTTCGTTCAGGTCTACGCGGCATTGCACTGCTTCGTCTATGTGGAGTGTCATCAGCATATCAATACCTCCTAATGTCATGGCCTGTACCGGGTGACGTGTAATTTGGGTTGTATCACTGAAGTTGACAAAAGTAACTGTTTCGTTCAGCCGGTCTTCGACTGTGAGTGGAGAGTCCTTCAATACATAGGTAAAGTTACTGCTTCCCAATATATTCATATTTCCACGCATTGCAAGGGCATCGGGAGTACCTTTCAAGGTAGAATTTAGGTCTACATACAGTTTGCCGTATACGAGTGCTTCTTTAGTACGTTTGGCATTCAGCAATTCGAAGTTATGCGCATTCATTTTGAGGTCTATCTGTATCTGTGCCATATCTTTCATGTCCACAGTTCCATTGATGGCAAAAGGAGTTTTCCCTTCAGTAAATATGCTGAAGTCTTTGAAAACCAGTTTGCTGTCTGTAATTTTAACAGGCCGGTTGTCGAAGCGTAAGTTAAGCGATGCCTGAGGAATGTCAATAGCCACACTGTCCAATCCTATTTCTCCATTGAAAAGAGGCTGGGTGGTAGAGCCGGATATGGATAAATTGCCATCAATGTCTCCTTTTAGCATGGCCATTTTATCTGGAATGAATGCATTGGCAACAGGTAGTGGGAAATGATGAATTCCCATATCGGCTATTATCTTATCAGTATCTTTAGAGGTAAGAGAACTGAAGTAAGAACCATTTAAGGTTATGACTTCCTCTTCATTGTGTATAACGAAACCATCGATACTATGCTCTCCATTTTCTTTGGGTAAATATACTGTACTTATGGACCAGTTCCCTAAAGGCTGTTTGTTATAAGCTAATTCCTCAACAGTTGTTTCAAGGGCTATTTGCGACTCGGATTCATTCTGTACATAGTGGGTTTCTGCTGTGATGAATCCGGCTACATCGGGCATATAAGGAATGATTCTTCGAAATTCAGCAATATCTATCTTGTTGAGCATGAAGGTAATATCTTGCTGTACAGTAGAGTCGGGAGCCGAATAGAGATGCATTCCGGTATGATTCTTGTCGTAGAGACTCATGTCAGCGAAAAATTTACCTTTGTCGCTAAGGTAAATATAGTTACGTGGATTTACCTTAAACGGGCGATAGACCAATGTGGGTTCTTCCGGTATGATATGTAAGCTGATGCCTTTGTTTCTTAAGTTGGCATTGAAGCCGATATAAGCCCCCCGTTCTTTTTGTCCGTTCAGGTATTCAATCATCATTTGTGCATCGTTTGCCCCTACATAACCGTTTAGGGATACATCAAAAGCTTCTTGATGAGGGTTAGCCAATGCTTTTATACCACTGTGGAAATTGATTTCGGCAGTGTCTTGTTGAGCCGTGAAATAAATACTGTCGAGAGACAGGCTGTCTGTGTGTAATCCATACAGATTGACTGAACCATTCAGTCCGGTTTGGGCAGAAGTATTCAAGTCAATTAACAGCCGGTTGTAGTAGATGTGGTTACTCGACAAAAGATTGGCTATCGGATTGTCTTTTCCGGATATAATCTTGATGTGAGCAGTAGGTAATAGTGTCTTGATAAGAGGCTGATCAATGTATTTCTTTTTCCACTGAGAGTCCAGTTCTTTGGAAATCTTGTTCAGACTGGCTGTCAGTTTATCAAGATTTTGCTGTGATTTGAAAAGGAAAGTCAGATCGCCGGCATTTACAAAACTCCGGATAGAGTCTTTTGTAAGCGCCAGGCCCGCATGTAAATCTTTTGTCGAAAATGTTTTTTCTGCAGTAATCAGTTTGTTGTTTGTTACATCTGCACGTACTTTGTGGGTTTGCTTCATGTCTGTCTGTAGCGTAACACTGATTTGCTGTGATACTTTCAGTGGATTGGGAGTCAGTTGCATGGCATACAGATCCAGCTGGTTGACGCTGGCATTAACAGTTGCATCTATCTGCTTGGGTTTAAACAAGCCTTCTATGGTAGTCTGTATGTCTATTGCATTGTCTTTGGCATTGAGGTGTGCCAATAATTTGTTTTGTGCAACAGTTGCATCCATTTGTACTCCAGAGAAAAAGCGGGAACCGTACTCCAGATGATTCAATTCTGCTTCAAGTTGGGCTGATGTGGAATGTGAGAAGATATCGAATCCTTTTCCCTGTACTTTGGCAGATGCAGATAGGGCATATAAAGAATCCTGTGGGATAAATTTATGCAGGTCTATTTCTTTGATATCCAGTTTTGCTGCGTACTCCTGAGTGGACAGATTATAACCTCCGGACAGGAATATGCTGTCGGTATGATGCGTCAGTGTGGTCGTTGTCTGGAGTAACGTTCCTTTAATCAGGTTTTTGCTTTCCAGTATCACGTCGGAAGGAACAGCAATTCCTTTTGCAATTTGTGAGATGAATTGCATGTTTTGGGTTTGTGTAGAAAGAGAAAGTGAACCATCCCGATAGATACTGTCAAGCGGATTCGTGATACTTCCCGAAATGTTGCTTTGGAAAACTTCCGGAATGCGGACGGTCAAGTTGGTCAGGTTCAGTTGGTTAAGATTTCCATCTATGCCGGCACGAATCTGCAGTGGTGCAGAAGGATAGTACTTGACTAACTCTTCCGGCATATCCGGCAATAATCTGAACAGGTCTGTTTTTCCTATATCAGCCATCAGACGGGCATGCATATTACCTTCAGAGTTTGTATCTGTTACTCCCCAGTCCATATTGGCTGTAAACTCGATGAAAGAATCGGTCGTCTTGATTTGCAGCGATGGTACACTCAGTGTCTTGTCGTTGGAAACAAGTCTTCCTTGAGCCGAAGTAATTTTCAGCCCCGAACGTTCTTCAAGGTCGAATTCCTTGATAAGAGCTTTCATGTCGTTGCCGGCATAATAAAGTGAGTCGAGAGACAGGTTCAGATTGGTGACAGCAATATGCGTGGGGTCCAGTCCCACTGTCTGAGGCTGGTTGCCGGTATTGTAGTTTATCTTGCTTTTTCTTATTTCGAAGTGTCGGGCAGAATAAGCCATCTGATGCAAGTCTATCAATCCGTCGGAAAGCGATGCATTATTCAGTTGCAGTTGCATGTCTATGCTGTCGAGGGGCATTTGCATGTGGAAAGATACATTCTGCAGATTAATTTTCTGCAGCATAATCTTCCAGTACATCGGAGCACTGGAGGTAGTATCGGGAGGAGTGGGAGTAGTATCGTTCAGGCATAATGTTACATGGGTGTTTTCCAGTAAGAACTTGTTGACGATAGCTGTTTCCGGAGAAAGAGCTACTCCATGTGAGGAGATGAACAACTTTCCCAAGTCTCCTTTCAACTGCATGCCCTCAATCAGGTTTGATGTATTGACTGTTGCTTTTTTCAGCTCTAACCCGTCCAGTTCTATCTGTTGTTTCAGCAGAGGAAGTAATTGTACTTTTACCGTAAGCTGTTCGGCTTGCAGTATCGTGTCTTGTCCTTGAACGGCAAGTGTATTGTGTACTACCAGGTCGAGTGGGAAAGACAGAGAAATGCGTTTGATACTGATATGCATGCCAGTGCTTTCGGAAGCATATCGAGTAGCCTGTTGTACAAGAAAGTTCTGAATAGGAGGTATGTATATAAAAATACATAGTATAATAAATAAGACAAAGGGTGACAGAAGTATAGCTGTTCCCCATTTGACGCTTCTTTTCATATTTCGGTATTATGATTGTTTTATTGCGAATATACATAAAATAACCGATATTGGAAGCATTTTGTTTGTCAACTGTGTGTATAGATAATAATTCTTTTTACCTTTGCGCATACTTAATTAAAATTGAAAAACTTATGAAACCAACTTTGTTCGTATTGGCTGCAGGTATGGGAAGCCGTTATGGTGGTCTGAAGCAGCTGGATGGTTTGGGCCCAAATGGAGAAACCATCATGGATTATTCTATATTTGATGCTATTCGTGGAGGATTTGGAAAAATCGTCTTTGTAATCCGTAAAGATTTTGAACAGGATTTCCGCGAAAAGATTATCAGCAAATATGAAAATCATATTCCGGTAGAAGTTGTATTCCAGTCAATCGATAAATTGCCTGCAGGCTTTACTTGCCCGGAAGGACGTGTAAAACCTTGGGGAACCAACCATGCTGTATTGATGGGAAAAGATGTAATCAAGGAACCTTTTGCCGTGATTAATGCAGATGACTTTTATGGTCGCGACAGTTTTGCGGTAATCGGAAAATATTTGTCGGAACTTCCAGAAGGAAAAGAAAACGACTATTGTATGGTAGGATTCCGTGTAGGTAATACTTTGTCTGAAAGTGGTACCGTAGCTCGTGGTATCTGTTCTACAGACGAAAATGACCATCTGACAACGGTAGTAGAACGTACAGAAATTATGCGTATCAATGGTGCGGTAAGCTATAAAGACGAACAGGGGGAATGGGTGGCTGTAGAAGACAATACTCCTGTTTCAATGAACATGTGGGGCTTTACTCCGGACTATTTCCGTTATTCGGAAGACTACTTTGTAGAGTTCCTGAAAGAAAACGGTTCGAATATTAAGGCTGAATACTTTATTCCGTTGATGGTAAATAAGTTGATTAACGATGGAACAGCTACAGTAAAAGTGTTGGATACTACTTCAAAATGGTTTGGTGTGACTTATGCTGCCGACCGTCAGAGTGTAGTAGATAAGATTCAGGCATTGGTAGATGCTGGGGAATATCCAAGCAAATTGTTTTAAGTAATAATATAATTCTATAATCCTCTGTGATGATGTCTTACGGCTTATCGCAGAGGATTTTTTTGTCTTTTGATGGAGGAAGTGTAAATTTTCCGGTATCAATTCCCTCCAATTTCAATAGGGTAATTTTTCGTTCTATTCCTCCGGCATATCCGGTCAGGCTTCCGTTGCTTCCTATCACTCTGTGGCAAGGTATGATAATGCTGATAGGATTATGTCCTACAGCTCCTCCGATGGCTTGTGCCGACATGCTTTGCCAGTTGTTTTGGCGGGCTACTTCTTTGGCTATATCTTTATAGGTTACCGTTTCTCCGTAAGGAATGTGTTTCAGTATTTCCCATACAGCCAGTCGGAAGGGAGTATCTTTTAGTTCGATATTGGGGAGGTAGTCAGGATTTTCTCCTTTAAAGTAAGCGTCCAGCCATTCTTGAGTTTGCCTGAAGACCGAAAGTGAGATTGCGGTATGGTCTGTAGGCAAATACGAAGGGAAATATTTTTGTCCTTCCATCCATAATCCGGTGAGGTGTGTGCCGTTGCTTGCCAATGTTATTTTACCGATGGGTGATGTGTAATAGTAAATGTAAAACATATAGATAAGGTAGAAGGCAATATTAAATGAATTTGGATGAAAGGGGGTAAAACAAAAAAAGAGCTACTAAAAAGTAACTCTTCTTTATCTGGTGATCCGCCTGGGGCTCGAACCCAGGACCCCAACATTAAAAGTGTTGTGCTCTACCTGCTGAGCTAGCGAATCAGACCTGTATTGCAGTCATTTCCTGATTGCGAGTGCAAAGGTATGATGTTTTTATGAAACTACCAAATAATGCAATAACTTTTTTGAAATTATTTTTCTTCTTTTGATGTATCATCTTTATTATCAGAACTGTATGATTCTGATAAAAATGCAAGATCTTTCTTGCGGATGTAACGCTGATAGTAGGAAAGCAGTAAGGTAGTACAAGGTAAAGCAATAATCATACCCAACATTCCCATCAGAGATCCCCAAACAGATAAAGATAGTAAAATGATGGCCGGGTTCAATCCGGTAATCTTTCCCATGATTTTAGGAACGAGTATGGTATCTTGTATAAGCTGTACAACGCAGAATACCAATAAAGCCAGTCCGAGAACCCACCAGAAGTTTTGTCCTGTATCGGCTGCTTTTAATAAAGCTAACAAAATTGTGGGAATGAATCCTATGATTTGGAGGTAAGGAACCATATTGAGTAGTCCGATAAACATACCTAATCCAATTGCCAAAGGAAAATCGATAATTAAGAAACCGATACTAAACAGAACTCCTACACAAAAAGCAACCAAAGCCTGACCTCTGAAATAGCGGTTCATGCTGTCTTTTATATCGTTGGTGATACGGATAACCATATCGCGGTGTTTGGCTTGTACCAGATTAATCCACCCGCTGGCTATTTGTTCGTAATCCAGCAGAATGAAGAAAAAGTACAAGAGAATAATAAAGCCTGTCAGTATAGCCAGCACGATGTTGTATGAAGTAGATAGTAAGTTCCATACCTGTGGTATCAGCTTTTGTGCTGCTTTTACCATATTTTCTGTGCTTAGTGTTTCTTCCCACCAGTTTATGTCAATGTTATTTCGTATAAATTCGCTTATTGCAGTCGGGATAGAGGAATGGTTTTCTCCTTCTATAAAGTAAACTTCGAGCAGATGTTTTAACTTGATGCCTTCTTCTATCATAGGTGGAATGAAGAGCATGCAAGCTGCTGCTATTACAATAATCAGTGTAAGCATGACTGCAAGAATAGAAACAACCCGGTTTTTCAAATGCAATTTGTTCTGGTAAAACAATACCATAGGGTAAGTAAGATAGGCAATCAGCCATGCGATGAAAAAGGGTAGCAGCGCTCCACTCAATCTGTTTAACAGATAGAGTATTCCTATGATGACAGCTCCACTTAAAATACCTCTGATAAAGCTGTCGAAGGTAATTTTCTTTTGGGTAAGCATAATACTATAGGCTTATTTGTGTTCCTTTTGCAAAGCCTGCTGATAGCAACATCTGCATAAAGGCTCATATTCTTGTTTTTCTCCTAAAAGCACTCGCTTGTCATTGGCTACAGTACGGTGCGATACATAGGCAAGGTTTCCGCATTTCACGCAGATGGCATGTACTTTAGTCACTTCATCAGCTATGGCACAAAGTGCTGGAATAGGTCCAAACGGTATTCCTTTAAAATCCATATCAAGTCCTGCGATGATTACTCGTATACCTCTATTGGCCAGTTCGTTGCATACGTTTATCAGACCATCGTCGAAGAATTGTGCTTCGTCAATGCCTACTACGTCTATTTCAGAACTGAACAGGAGTATGCTGGCTGAAGAATCTACCGGAGTAGACTGGATGGAGTTGTTGTCGTGTGAAACCACAGCCTGCTCGGAATATCGGGTATCAATGGCCGGCTTGAATATTTCTACTTTCTGTTTGGCGAAAGTAGCACGTTTCAAGCGGCGGATAAGCTCTTCTGTTTTGCCGGAAAACATGGATCCGCAAATAACTTCGATACGTCCTCTCCGACAGGTTTCCTGTTTGTGATCTTCTGAAAAAACAACCATATTGATTTGTATTGATATTTATTTGTATGGTTGCAAATGTACGTAAAAAACAAATGTATTTGTGTAATACTGGAAAAGAAAGATACAACTTCTGTTAAATATTGGAATGATGTAGACGGCCAAATCAAAAACTTTCTATCTTTGCTTTATTAACATAAAAAATGTATATGGGAAGACTGTATGTGGTTCCTACTCCGGTGGGTAATCTGGAAGATATGACATTTCGTGCAATACGTATTTTAAAGGAAGCAGACTTGATACTGGCAGAAGATACACGTACTTCTGGTATTTTGCTGAAGCACTTTGAAATAAAGAATGCAATGATGTCTCATCACAAATTTAATGAACATAAAACAGTAGAGGGAATTGTGAACAGACTGAAAGCCGGAGAGACTATAGCTCTGATTTCGGATGCCGGTACACCGGGAATATCCGATCCAGGCTTTTTGGTGGTGCGTGAATGTGTGAAGAATGGCATTGAGGTACAATGTCTTCCGGGAGCTACGGCTTTTGTGCCGGCATTGGTATCTTCAGGACTTCCTGACGAACGTTTTTGTTTTGAAGGGTTCTTGCCGCAGAAAAAAGGAAGAATGACTCGTCTCAACGCATTGAAAGAGGAGGTACGTACTATGATTTTTTATGAATCTCCTTATCGTCTGTTGAAAACACTGACACAGTTTATGGAGATTTTTGGTGCTGAACGTCAGGTATCAGTATGTCGCGAAATATCCAAAATACACGAAGAAAGTGTACGGGGAACCTTACAGGAAGTTGTGGCACATTTTACAGCAACGGAACCGCGTGGAGAGATTGTGATTATTTTGGCAGGTAAAGAAGATTGAATTTTAAACTATAAATAATTAAGCTTTATGAAGAAAGTTGTATTTTTAGCATTATGTGGAGCAGTTTTTTTAGCTTCATGTAATAGTGGTACACAAAGTAAAGATGCATTGCAGGTTCAAAATGACTCTTTGATGTTGGAACTTGCCAATCGAGATGCAGAACTGGATGAAATTATGGGCTCATTCAATGAAATACAGGAAGGTTTTCGTGAAATCAATGAGGCAGAAAACCGTGTAGACCTTCAAGGAGGAAGCCTTGAGAGTAAATCGAATGCTGCTAAGATAAAAGAAGATATACAGTTTATCAGTCAGAAGTTGAAATCTAATCGGGAACAGATTGCTAAATTGGAAGCTCAACTGAAAAACAGTGGGTATAAGTCTGCTCAGCTGCAGAAGGCTATCAAGAATCTGACAGCCGAACTTGACTCTAAGCAGCGTCAGATTGAAACCTTGCAGACTGAACTTGCTTCGAAAAATATCCGTATTGCCGAACTGGATGAGGCTGTAGAAGGACTGAATAAGAATGTAGACGAACTGACTGCAGAAAATGAAGTTAAGGCAAGAACTGTGGCAGCACAGGATAAGGCCCTGAATGCAGCATGGTATGTATTTGGTACAAAGTCAGAATTGAAAGATCAGAAAATTCTGAAGAAGGGTGATGTGTTGAAAGATAAAGAATTCAATCAGGAGTACTTCACTCAAATTGATATCCGTACAGAAAAGGAAATTAAATTATTTTCTAAACGCGCTGAGTTGTTGACCTCTCATCCGGCAGGATCATATGAATTGGTTAAAGACAATAAAGGTCAGTTGACTTTAAAAATTACTAATCCCAACCAGTTCTGGAGCGTATCCCGTTATTTGGTTATCCAGGTGAAATAACTTTTCATCACTATAGTGTTTAAGCAGATCCTCTTGTAACCCTTTTGAGGGTTGCAGGAGGTTTTTTGTTATTCAAACTTCTGTTTGTATTCTCTTATACTACTTGTTGCAGCAGAGTCTTTCTTTTCATTTCCTTAAGGTAAGGAATATATCCGGTACATTTGTTTTTATTTTTGCTTAATCCTTACATGGTAAAACTGCAGTCCTTACCTGAAAAAAATCGAGTTTTTTCAGGTAAGGACTGCAGTTGTTATTAATGAGGAGTAGTCACAAGTAGTGGATGGTGAGGCTATTGATAGGAGTCTGTATTATTTCAATGGCTGTTTAGATATGAGTAAAGAGGCATTAAGGTTTTTTGGGCATCATGGCTTTTAGCTGTTTTTTGATAAGTTTGCTATTTTGTATTCATAAAATAAAATTACCCAAGATAGCATAATATGATGCAATCTTGGGTAAAATTTCGGTTCTTAATTTGAAGTAGTGTTAGAAAGTATCTGAATATGATATTCAGATAAAATTACTCATATCCTGGATTTTGCTGTTTTTTTAAATTCGGGTTGGCATCTATCTCAGCTTGTGGAATAGCTAAAATTATGCGATAGTCATCCCATGTAACGGTATTTAAATCTGTAGAGCCTAAGTGATGATCGATAATACCGTTACCTTCAGTGGTTTTACGCTCAACTTTCAATCCCAAACGCATAGCGTCATAGAAGCGATGTCCTTCCATGTTTAATTCTTTTCTTCTTTCTTTTAAAACAAGTTCTACTGTTGCAGTAACAGTTTGTGCAGAAGGAATAGCGCGCTTGATGATCTCATTCAAATAGAAATCGGCTTTTTCCTGATCTTTATCTGCTTTTCTCAGCGCAGCTTCTGCGGCTATCAGGTAGATATCTGATAAACGGACTACGCGGATATTATTTACAGAAGTAGCACCATTGTAGCCGGGGACTTTGTTCATGAAGCGTTTTTCTTTTACCGGATTTCCTTCAGTATCAGTTGTGTTTACATCTGTAAGCAACTGTAAACGAATATCATCTTCATTTTCATTCAATAAAGCCATAAATGCTTTCGTTGTACAGAATTCTCCGTATCCTTTTGGACCTACTACGTAACCAAATCGTTCAAGATTACCTGATTCTGTATCGTCTACATCAAGGTCAAATACAGATTCGGTATTTTCTTTCTGGCTCCATACATTGACATAGTCTTCACGGGTAATAAGTTTGAATCCACCTTTTTGAGCTACTTCATCAGCATATTTAAATGCATTATCCCAGTCTCCTTTGTACAAATATACACGTGCCAGCAAACCTTTTGCTCCCCAGCGATTGATGTGTCCATAGTTTTTTTCTTCACTTAGCAGATTAAGTGAGTTTGACAAATCGTCAATAATTTGCTGGTAAACTTGAGCTACGGTAGCACGTCCTGGCAACTCTTCAGCTCCGAAAACTTTTGTTGCCAAAGGAACACCGTAGGAAGCTCCATTGTCTTTCATATATGGAACTCCATAAGTGAGAAGCAATTCAAAGTGGCACAATGCACGGATTGCCAACGCTTCTCCTTCGGCATTGTTGCGTGCTTCCGATGCCGGTACATTTTTGATAGCAGCCAAAATAGTATTAGCTGCATTTAAAGCTTTGTAAGGCTCGCTCCACATAGCTGTAGGAGAGTTATTCACGCGATGTATAAAACGGTAATAATTATCGGTACGGCTGGCATTGGAATTGATTGTCTGTGTGTCGTCTCCTCCTACTTCTCCTCTTACCAGCAAATAACTTCCAAACATACCTGTATCAGTCAACTGATAATATAAGCCTCTTAGAGCTGTTTCAAGGTCTTTTTGTTCTGTGATAGCTTCTTCGGGTGGAAGTGCACTATCAGGTGTAACATCTAAGAAATCACTGCAAGATGTCAATAATATAGACGATAGCAGTGTTGATAGTATAATAGATTTTAATTTCATATGTTTAGCTTTATTCTGTTTACAATCCTATTTCGATACCGAAAGTAAATGTCTTCAATGCAGGGAATGCCCAAGAAACAAAACCATTAACAGGCTGTTCTGGATCGATGTTATCATAAGCTCTCCAGGTCAACAGATTGTTTCCTGAGAAGAAAACACGAACAGAGTTCATTTTTGCACTATGTACCCATTTTGATGGCAATGAGTATGAGATACTTAATGTCTTTAAACGCAGGTAATTTGAACTTTCCATTACACGACTGCTTCCGTAACGTGAATATTCGTAGTTCGCAATACGGCGTGGTACATCTGTTACGTCACCCGGCTTCTGCCATCTGTCTAACTGATCTACACTTTGTGCCAGATAAGGAGTGGCTCCGTCTGTAGATGTATACAGCAGGGTTTGTTCATCCCAAAGATGACCTCCTAAAGAGAATGTGAAAAGTGCATTCATTTCCAGTCCTTTCCATGAAACAGAGTTTCTCCATCCACCAATAATGGTCGGGTCTGCTTTACCGACAATAATACGCTGAGCTTTTGATGGATCTTTAGTCAATTCTTTGTTCAGACTGCCATCTTCGTTTGTAGTATTAAGTACCCACATTTCTTCACCGGTTTGTGGATCTACACCAGCCCACTCACGAGAGTAAAATGCATATACAGATTCGCCTTCGCGAGTAATATGAGTTCCGTCGATTATATCTTTGCCGCCATACAGTTTTTTTACTTCATTCTTATTATGCGACAAGTTTAGTCCCATATTCCATGCGACTGGGCAATCTTTCAGCATGTCTACATTGATATCTACTTCTACACCTCTATTGTTAATTTCTCCTACGTTTTTTAGAATAGAGCTAAATCCGGTTACATAAGAAACAGGAAGTTCCTGAAGCAAATCTTTTGTATTACGGTTATAGAAATCGAATGTAATGCCAACTCTATTGAATAGACGGGCATCAAAACCTATGTTAAAGTTATAGTTCTTTTCCCAAGATAAATCGGGGTTGGCTAATTGAACTGGTAATGAACCTGGATTTTTCATATAGTTATATCCGTAGCCAATTAGTTGCATATGTCCGGTCAAATCAGTAGGTAATGTACCGTTCACACCATAAGAAGCACGTAGTTTCAAATCATCAATAAATGAAAGATTTTTCATGAAACTCTCCTGTGAAATTCTCCAAGCAGCGGATACAGACCAGAAGTTAGCCCAACGCTGGTTCTTTCCCAAACGTGAAGATCCGTCTCGACGGTAATTAACAGAAGCATAATATTTATGTTCATAATCGTAATTCACTCGTGAGAGAAATGAAAGCATGCGGTCGTTATCATATCCAGAAGAAGCTACTTGAGGATTTGATGCGTTTGTCATTTCCGGTAGTTTATCGGTAGGATAATTTTGATTGACAGCCTGTACATATTCTCTATGACGCATGTCTAGATCCCATCCTGCTAACACATCGAAAGAGTGCTTGCCAAAAGACTGAGCGTAGTTTAATACTGTAGAAGAGTACAAGTTTTGTCTTTGATCGGGTATTTTAATCATCAGACCGTTCTTGTTGTTGTTTGAACCATTCTGAGAATTGCTTGGCCACCAGGTTTCAGAGGTGTTCAGGATAAAATCGTAGCTGACGGTTTGTTTCAAAGTCAGACCTTTGATAAATTCGTATTGAGCCCACAATGAGTTCGCTGTTCTGAATACATCAGAAGTATTTGATTCCAAGCCTCTGTTTTCTACTGGATTCTTCAGGTTCTGCAAAAGCATGTTGCTGTTGAATGAGCCATCTTCATTATAAATAGGGATGTTAGGAGTAACATATGTATTTGTAATCCAGAATGGGTTGTTGTAGCTGGTGCCTTCCATAGCCATTTCAGAAAAAAGCTTAGAAAAAGTTACACTTGCTCCAACTTGGAATTTATTATCTGATGATTTGTGAATTAAATTTAAACGTCCATTAAAACCTTCTACCCCTGAATTGTAGGCCATTCCTTCTTCGTTTTTATACGATAAAGAAGCATAGAATGTGTTTTTTTCATTACCTCCTTGAGCAGAGAATTCATAGTTCTGTGAAAAGCCGTTGTCACGGAACATGGCTCCTTTCCAGTCTGCGTAATTTTCTAATTCTGGAGTATAAACATCAGTGTACTGTTTTGCATATGCCGCTGCGTCTTCATCACTCATGTTTTTGTAGAGCTTGCCTTCATTGTAATAAGCTTCGTATGCCAATTCGCGCTGTTGTGTTCCGTTTACAGTTTCACGGTTTTTTACAGCCCAGTCAGAGAATCCGACAGTAGCTTTGAAGTTAATGCGGGTTTTGCCTTCTTTTCCTTTTTTAGTTGAAATCATTATGACACCGTTTGCGGCACGTGAACCATACAAAGAAGCTGCTGCTGCGTCTTTCAATACAGTGATTGATTCAATGTCTTCAGGATTTAAAGAAGCCATGACATTGAAGGCTTTAGAGTCTCCGCTAATGCCGGAAACAGCAATATCGCCAGAAACGACAGGTACTCCATCAATGACATACAAAGGGTCATTGGAGGCATTCATAGATCCTGTACCACGTACGCGGATACTCAAACCTGCTCCAGGCTGTCCACTTGAGGCATTTACAGTAACTCCGGGTGCACTACCTTGTAATGCTTGTTCAAAAGAAGTTACGGGAATATCTTTTAGAACCTTGTCGGCATTCATAGCTGCTGCTGCACCGGTAAAAGATTCTTTCTTTACAGTTCCGTAGGCTACAACCATCACTTCGTCCAGCATTTCGCTATCGGATTTTAATGTAATTTTCATAATCGGTTTAATTGCAACTTCCTGAGTCTGCAAACCGATAAATGAAACCACCAAAGTTTTTGCTGAACTTTATATATTGTTAATCTATTGATTATTAGGGTATATGTATGTCTTTTCTATTTATATAACCTTACTTCTTGTATTTTGTGAGAAGGTTGTTTGATATAGGTTTCTACCTGTTTTCTATTTAATTAAGATCTTTTACTTTTGCCAGCGTTTTAAGTCCTTAACTATCATTTCAGGGAAAACACTACTATATTGTTGAGTTGTTTTTATATTTCGATGTCCAAGCAGTTTTTGTACAGTTGTTATTTGTACTCCATTATATATTAATAATGTAGCATTTGTGTGACGAGCTGTATGAAAAGAGAAGTGCTTGTTTATATGAGCCATTTTCCCCAATCGTATCAATTCTTTGTTTATCGTAGGGTTAGGCCTTAATTTGAAAAAAGATTCTTTATTTTTATATTTCTTTATTATTAAAAGTGCTTTTCCATGAAATAGTAAATTTAAAGGTAATTTTATTTCTTCTTTCGTTTTTATGGAGCGGAATATCAACCAATGCTCTCCGTTTAAAAAGATGAAATTTTTCGGAGTCAGCTGTTTGAAGTCTGAATATCGTAACCCTGTATAACAGCAAAATAAAAAAGCATCCAGTGTGTGTGAAAGATGATTCCATTGGGATGGAATGGTGAGTTTCTCTAATGCCGCAAGTTCTTCTGGTAATAAATATGAATGTCTGGTAGGGCCTGTTTTTACATGATAATTCCGGAAAGGATAATCTTCTGGGGATAAATATCCTTGTTTGATTGCTTCATTAATCAGGCTTTTCAAGTGTGACATATGTTTAGCTATCGTATTTATTGCATAGTGTTGTTTAATTAGATAATGTTCAAAGTTTAATAAAAAAGAATACCTTATATCAGAAAAATTGAGAGAGTGTGTATAGGTTTGCAATAAATTTAAGGTTGTTTTCAAGTTGTTTTTAGTACTTTCCTTTTTTGAAGAACTTTCTACCCATTTTCTACCAAATGTAATAAATGATTCCGAGGAAAGATGGGATTTGCTGATTTCCGATTTCAATATTGCCAATGTGATAGGTATATTTTTTTTCCAATACTCCAATTCTTTCCATTGTAACTTTAAGATAAATTCATCAATCATACGATTTAATTCCTCTTGATGAGGATGGTTTTGTATAATTCTTTTTTGAGCATTCCATTGTTCGGGAGATATATAAATATGTGTGGAAAAATACACTTTTCTTTTATCAAGATATGCTTCTATCTGGATAAGTGCTTCTCCTTTCTTATTTAATACCTTTTTACGATTATATACAATACGATACTTAATTTTATACATTGACATATCTTTTCCTCCTTTACATAAGTCTATATTTTATTCAATAAATATTAATTATTTATACTTATTTCAGTGGTAAAAGTGTTAAAAAGCAGCTTTTTTGCCATGATTTGCTTTTAAAATGCAAGATATTTAATTTTTATTATTATTTTTGCACTCGATTTAGAGTAAAACAATAATTATTAATTGTAAGGTTAAACTTTAAGAGAGATTTTTATGAAAAGAAAATTGATGCTGTTAATGACCTTCCTGTTGATAGGAATAGGTCTGGTAAACGCACAAGTCTCTAAAGTAACAGGTGTTGTTACTTCTGAAGAAGACGGTTTACCTATCGTGGGAGCATCTGTATTGGTAAAAGGTACTACTGTTGGTACTGTTACCGATCTGGATGGTAATTTTACATTGACTAATGTGCCAAGTTCAGCAAAAACTTTGGTGGTTTCATTTATCGGTTTGCAGACTCAAGAGCTTGAAATCAAGCCTATTATGAAAGTTGTTTTGAAATCTGATAGTGAAATGTTGGACGAAGTAATGGTTGTGGCTTACGGAACAGCAAAGAAGTCTTCTTTCACCGGTTCTGCTTCTACTATCAAGGCTGAACAGATTACTTCTGGTTCTAAAGAATCTTTGGATAAGGCTTTCTCTGGTAAAATGGCCGGTGTGCGTGTAGCTTCTGCTACTGGTGACCCGGGTTCTATGGGTGAAATGAATATCCGTGGTGTGGGTTCTATCAACGGTTCTAAATCTCCGTTGTATGTAATCGACGGTGTAGTTATGAAATCGGATGGTGATATGAACTATTATGGAAAGTCTCAGAGTGTATTGAGTACATTGAATCCAGACGATATCGAAAGCATGACTGTGTTGAAAGATGCGGCTGCTGCTTCTCTGTATGGTTCACGTGCTGCAAACGGTGTGGTTATCATCACTACTAAGAGCGGTAAAGACGGTAAAACTCGTGTTTCTTACAACGGTGAAGTGGGATGGAACAAGATGGCTGTTGACCAGTACAACTTAATGAGCGCTCAAGACTATATCGGATATGTCCGTGAGTCTGTAGCTAACTACTATCTGGAAAATGGATATGCTTCTTCGAAAGATGATGCTTATGCTTTGGTTGAATCGGAAGGTGATGTTGCTGCATTTGTAAACGATCCTTCAGGTAATACCAATACAAACTGGAAAGATGAAATCTACCGTACAGCAGTTACTCAGAATCATCAGGTTTCATTGAACGGAGGTAACCAGAGTACTAAATTCTATGCAGGTGTAGGTTACAACAAGAGCGAAGGTATTGTATTGGGAAGTGATTTCCAGCGTATCTCTGCCCGTGTAAACGTAGACCAGAAAATCAATAACTGGGCTGATTTCTCTGTAAAACAGATGATCGCTTCTACTACACAGAACGGTTTCCGTGACCAGAATGACCAGGCTCAAGGTTTAGGTACAAGTTCTCCGCTTGGTATCCTGTTCGCTTTGGATCCAACTGCTCCAGTAAAGAATGAAGACGGTACATACAATGCAAATGCTGGTTATGGCCAGGTAAGCAACCCTCACCTGATGCTGGGTGGTAAGGATAGCGATACTGCAATGGAATGGATTCAGAGTAAGATGTTCCGTAGCTTGACAAACGCTGAATTGAGCTTACATTTCCTGGATAAGATTTTCTTCAAATCTATCTTCGGATACGACTATATCGACAACAAACACTTCGAGTATTGGGATCGTAACGGTGTGAACGGTGCTTCTGTAGGTGGTATGGGTTCTCGTTATACCTTCCAGAACTCTACATTGACAAGTTCAAATACTTTGACTTATACTGACACTTTCAACGATGTACATAACCTGTCTGTAATGGGAGGTTTTGAGTTGGAAGACCAGAATTTGCTGCAGATTATTACTGTTGCTAAGAACTATTCTAACAGCTTGCCGGAATTGTCAAACGGGCAGCCAGACAACGCTTCAAGTTATGATTACGGTTCTGCAATGATGTCTTACTTCGGTAATTTGAACTATAACTTCGATGACAAATACTATTTCTCTGCTTCATTCCGTCGCGATGGTTCTTCTCGTTTGAGTAAAGACAACCGTTGGGCTAACTTCTGGTCTGTATCAGGTGCATGGCGTTTGAGCAAAGAAAGTTTCATGGAAGATATGCCGTTGTTTACAGACTTCAAAGTGAAGGCTTCTTACGGTACAAACGGTAACTTGCCTACTGGTTACTATGGTTATATGGACCTTTATGCAGGTGCTGGTTATGGAAATAACCCTGCTATTTATTGGTCACAGTTGGCTAACAGCAAACTGACTTGGGAAAAATCAAATAACTTGAACGTAGGTTTCGAATGGAATATGTTCGGTAAAGTGACTTTGTCTGCTGAATATTATTTGAAGAATACTACAGACTTGTTGTTTCAGGTTCCGACTGCCTTTGAAACAGGATTCTCAAGCCGTTGGAATAACTTGGGTCAGTTGAAAAACGACGGTGTGGAAATTGAAGTGAACTCACAGAATATTACCACAAAAGATTTTTCATGGACTACAAACTTTAACTTGACTTATCAGCGTGCAATTGTTGATAAATTGCCGGAAGGTAAGGACATTCAGTACGGTGACGGTCAGATGTACATCCACCGTGAAGGTGAATCAATGTATTCATTCTATTTACCGGAATGGGCAGGGGTGAATCCTGATAACGGAGAAGGACTGTGGTATGTTGATCCAGCAGACCACTCGAAAGGTACTACCAATAAATATGCAGAAGCTGGATGGGGTATCGTAGGAAAGGCATTACCTGATGTAATGGGTGGTTTGACTAACACCTTTACTTATAAAGATTTTGACTTGTCGTTCCTGATTTCTTATCAGTTCGGTGGTGATATGTTCGATTATCCGGGCTATTTTACTCACAATGATGGTCTTCGTTTAGGAAGTATTATTCCTGAAGCTGATGCTGCTGATTATTGGACTAAACCGGGTGATAACGCTGCTAATCCGAAACCTGTTTATGCAGCTCTGTCTACTCAGGGTCGTACAGACCAGTTCTCAAGCCGTCAGGTGAAGTCTACAGACAATATCCGTCTGCGTGAAGTGACTGTAGGATACAACATTCCAGTGAAGAAATACATCAACCGCCTGAGAGTGTACTTCCGTGCAAATAACCCATTCCTAATCTGGGCGAAAACAGACAATGTTGATCCGGATGTGGCAATCAACGGTTACCGTCAGGTAGATACTCCGCAGTTGAAGAGCTGTGTATTTGGTGTAAACTTAGAATTCTAATCTTAAACTTGTTCAGAAATTATGAAATTTAAATATATAGCAGCATTTGCATTTGCTGTGGCATTGTCTTCTTGCGACATCCTGGATAAGCAGCCTTCTGATTCTTGGGATTCAAGCTCTGCCATTCAGACTGTGAGTGACTTGAAATATGCCGTAAACGGTGTGTATGCAACTCAAACAGGTATTGTAAGTCAATTTGGTAACTATACAGGCGACTTTGGCTTGTTTGCTGATATGAAAGGTAGTGATTATAAATGCGTAGGTAATAATAATCAAGCTACTGAGATTTCAAAATATATGGCAACAGCAACTGGAAATTTACCTGAAGCAATTTATAAATTGTTCTATAAGTCGATTGCTCGTGTAAACAAGGTAATGGAACAGACAAAGGCAGCTGGTCTTACTGGTGAAGAGGTAGATGCATGTATGGGTGAACTTTATGCCTTACGTGCTTTATTCCACTTCGACGTGGCTCGTGTATATGCACAGCTTCCTACTGTAGCAAAGAGCATGGATGATATGGGTATCGTATTGGTCACAAAAACTCTTGATTATACATTTGTACCGGAACGTGCGACTTTGAAGCAGACTTACGAAACTATCTTGGCTGATTTGGATGAAGCCATTAAACTGATGGAGCCTATTGAAAGTACACACGATAAGAATAGCACAACTGGTCATATGAACTATTGGGCTGCTTTGGCATTGCGCGCTCGTGTCAACCTGTATTTGGATGATGTGAATGTGTATGGTACAACTGAGCATAACAAACAGGCTTTGGCTGATGCAAAGAAAATTATCGAAGAAGGTCCGTATTCATTGTACAAATATGCAGATTATACTTCTGTATGGGCTAAAGAATTTACAGATGAAAGCATTTTTGAATTCCAGACTACTTCGCAGTATAACCCACAGCGTAATTCGTTGGGGTATTATACAGACCCAACTGGTTATGCTGAAGCTGCAATGAGTGACTCTTTTGTGGATGATTTTGTGAAAAATCCGGATTATGCAAAGGATATTCGTGTAAGCACAGGTATGATTAAAGAAGAAAGTGATGGAACTAAAAACAAAGCTTTCTATACTCAGAAATATCCGGGTCGTGATGGTCAGATTTATGTAAACAATGCAAGAGTGTTCCGTTTGTCTGAAATGTATTTGATCGCTGCAGAAGCTGCATTCAAAACTAATGATGGAACAGCCGCTGCTAAATATATTGATGATTTGCGCAAGGAACGTATCGCAGACTATGTAGCTGGAACTACTACCAGTGTAACTTTGGATGATATCTTGACAGAACGTCGTCTGGAGTTGAATGGTGAAGGACACATGGCATGGGATATGTGGCGTAATGGAAAATCAATTAATAACCCGGTTGCAAAAGAGGTTAAACCAGGTGCTTATAATGCTGTGTTCCCAATCCCACAAGCTAATATCAATACTTCTCACGGAGCATTGAAACAGAATCCTGGATTCTAATAGAATAGGGAATTAATAATATAGGAGGAGTTAAAGCAGTTGGAGTTGAAAAATACTCTGACTACTTTAACTCCTTTTTTATGCTTATACAAATATCAAAAACGTTACTTCTATTGTGAATCGTCGATACAAGTAACGTTTGATGATTGTATAAAGAAAAAATTATATCTTTGCAAGACAAAGAAATACAAGAAACTGAATGAAAGAATTTGTGATATCAGAAGCACAGACCGAGAAGGCTGTGTTGGTTGGTTTGATTACTCAAACCCAAAATGAACGTAAAACAAATGAATATCTGGACGAACTGGCTTTTCTTGCAGAAACTGCCGGAGCGGAGGTTGTGAAGCGTTTTACTCAAAAGTTGGATACCCCCAGTTCTGTAACTTATGTCGGAAAAGGTAAATTGCAGGAAATAAAAGAATATCTGCTTGCTCAGGAAGAGGAAGAAAATGAAATTGGTATGGTGATTTTCGATGATGAATTATCTGCCAAGCAGATTAGAAACATCGAAAATGAATTGAAAGTAAAGATACTGGACCGTACTTCATTGATTCTGGATATATTTGCCATGCGTGCGCAGACTGCCAATGCCAAGACACAGGTAGAACTGGCACAATATAAATATATGTTGCCTCGTTTGCAGCGCTTGTGGACCCACTTGGAACGTCAGGGAGGTGGTTCCGGTGCAGGTGGAGGTAAAGGTTCGGTAGGTTTGCGTGGTCCGGGTGAAACTCAGCTGGAAATGGACCGTCGTATTATCCTGAACCGTATGTCTCTTCTCAAACAACGCTTGGCAGAGATTGATACGCAGAAGTCTACGCAAAGAAAGAATCGCGGACGCATGATTCGTGTGGCTTTGGTTGGCTATACAAATGTGGGAAAATCTACACTGATGAATCTGATGGCAAAAAGTGAGGTCTTTGCAGAAAACAAGCTTTTTGCTACACTCGATACTACAGTCAGAAAAGTGATTATCGAAAACTTGCCTTTCTTGCTCTCCGATACAGTAGGATTTATCCGTAAACTTCCAACAGATTTGGTAGAATCATTCAAGTCGACATTGGATGAAGTGCGTGAGGCTGATTTACTCTTGCACGTGGTTGATATTTCTCATCCGGATTTCGAGGAGCAGATTCAGGTGGTGGACAAGACAATTGCTGATCTTGGAGCCGGAGGCAAGCCGACTATGATTGTCTTCAATAAAATTGATGCATACACATATGTGGAAAAAGCGGAGGATGATTTGACTCCGAAAACGAAGGAAAACATTACTTTGGAAGAGTTGATGAATACCTGGATGGCAAGAATGAATGATAACTGTATCTTCATCTCGGCACGCAATAAGACAAATATTGAAGAATTGAGAAGTGTTCTTTATAAGAAGGTACGTGAGCTTCATGTACAGAAGTATCCTTACAATGACTTTCTTTATCAGACGTACGACGAAGAATAATTTTATTTAAGGCTATGAAATGGGCTTGGATATGTTGTGTCTTTTGCCTGATTTGTTTACATATACAGGCTGGGATTTACCGTAAGCGTGATATAGACAATCCTTGTTTTGTAACGGCAAATACCTCGCGCATAGAATTCAAGCGTCTGGTATTGACTGAGGAGCAGACTCAGGCAGATGCCGTATTTTATGGAACCCCAGGAGAGGTGGCGGTGATTTCATCAGATACTTATTTGACGTCTGGAACACAAAAATTTATGCTTCGGGAGTCTGATTGTTTGTCTATTGACGGACAGACTGAGCCGGAGCGGATTCCTGAATCGGGGAGAATGGAAGTGACTTTGTTTTTCGAGCCGATTCCGGGAGATGTACAGATTGTCGACTTTGTGTCGAAACAAGAGGGATGGAAGATATGGGGTATACAGTTGAACGAAGCGGAACCTTATGTATATGTACCCAGTTTTCTGGAAACACAAAATTTAACTCCTACTTCCTCTTTGCCGGAACCTCGTTTGCAGCCTGGAAGAACGATTATCAATGGATATATTTTGGGCTATTCGGAAGAGATGGAAATGGAGGTAGTCTTCCGTCATGCCGACTGGCTTTTTCCAAATGATTGGGGAAGGAATGTGAAAGTACGTCAGGATGGCTCTTTCCATATTGAAGCAGAACTTTTGATGGCAGGTGGTGCCAGGTTGCAAATCAATCGCGCTCAGCTGGATTTGTTTCTTGTACCGGGTGAGGAGATGACTGTGTATATCCATCTGCCTCGTTTGAGTATGTCTGCATCCCGGGTTCTGTCGCATCTTTATCGTGACAAGCAGAAAGCCTGGTTTGATGGCGGAGAGAAAAATTTGAATACCGAATTGGCTAGATGGGGATATCCGCTTGTGGCCGATTCTGACAAACATATGAATAAATTGTTGACTTCTCTTCATCATCATAAGGAGGCCGGAAAAGGATATAAGGAGTATGTGGAGACGAATCTTCTGCTCGATAGTTATATTCGTGGAACAAAGCAGGGGGAGGTGAAAGAGGAAGTTGTGTCTCCTTATGCATGGTATGGATATGACTATGCTGATTATGCTTCTCTTTTGTATAATAATAGACAACCCCAGTCTGAAATGTGGAAGGAAGTGGTTTTGGCTAAATCGGTATGCAGTAATCTGATTAAAAACCGTAAATTAGAATCATCTGATAAAAAGGTGATGAAAGGGTTTCATCAGACAGAGTTGTGTACCTATATTAATAAGAAAGCAGAAATCATAGAATCTATCACCCGTCAGAATAAAGCAGAAGATGGATATGTGATAGCGGAACTTGATTCTTTGGTCTCTGGGGCAGATATTTTACCGTCTATTATATCTTCTTATAGAGGAAAAGCTGTTCTTATTGATTTTTGGGCTACATGGTGTGGACCCTGTAGGAGAAGCATGTGGGCGATGCGTTCGTTGCGTAAGGATGTGATTTCTAAGGATGTAGTATATGTGTATGTTACAGGTCCCTCTTCTCCGGAAGATATTTGGAAAACAGCGATTACGGAGATAAAAGGTGTACATTATAGATTGACACAAAGTCAGTGGGACTATTTATGTCGGGCATATGGTATAAAAGGTATTCCCGGTTATATCATTATCAGTTACGATGGGAAATTACAGGATCGTTACGTAGGATTTCCCGGAGTGGATGTATTACGAAAAGATTTGTTGCGCGCTTCCGGCCAGTAAAGCTGGAAGCGTTTTTTATAAACTATATATGGGGTGAAAAAGAAAAATCCTAATAAACAATTGTTTATTAGGATTTTTCTTTTTATCTGAAATTCGTGCGCATGATAGGACTCGAACCTACACGTCTCACGACACCAGATCCTAAGTCTGGCGCGGCTACCAATTACGCCACATGCGCTAGAAATTCTCTTTTGCGAGTGCAAATATAGATGATATTTTTATTTTTACCAAATATTTAGGTTATTTCTTTAGTAAATTACATGCAGTTTCTATAATTGTATCTTTCCCGCGTTGTATATCTTCCGTAGTCATGTCTACTTTTACATCAGGGTCGATACCAAATTCCAGCTGATTCATTTGAGGATCGAACATTGGGCTTGCAGAGAAGCGGATAGACCATCCGTTGGGGATTTCGGAACTGAAGGGAAGTCCGGAGCCTCCTCCTGTTTTGTCGCCGATTATGGTGACATTAGGAAATTGCTTCATGGAGTTCACAAAGTCATTCGTAGCACTATACGATCTGCGGTTTGTCAGAACGGCCACTTTTTTCTGCCAGCGTATTCCGTTGGATGGTTCTATATACACTTCTTTAGGAGTTGAAAAATCATTGTGGCCAGGACCGGTTTTATGACACATATAGCCTACTAATGTTTTTTCGTTGGTGAAGCGGGCGGCCAACTTTTGGGCAGTAGTCAGATTACCCCCTCCGTTGTTTCGTACATCAACAATCAGTCCGTCGCATAAGCGGAGTTCGTATAGAGTCTGGTCCAGATTACCGTCTCCTATTCCGTTTGAAAAACTTGAGCAATAAATATAGCCTATGTTGTTTTCCAGTATTTGATAAGTCAGTCCGGAAGAGTTTACGTAATCTTTTTTCAGATAGACGCTTTGTATACTGTCGCTGAAATTTCGGGGATAGCTGTCGAACCAGGCTCTGTATTGCGAAGTGGCCAGTGCGGAACTCAGATTCACATGGCCGTCGCGTAATTCGTTCACCATATCCGAGAGTACTTCAAACAACTCGGCAGAAGTCATCGAAGGAGTGATTTTTTGTGCATAGCGGCTATGCACTTCATTCCAGTCTAATCCATATTCCTGATTTTTATAGTCAAGAAAACAATACTGTTCGTCAATGATTTTCCAAAGCGATTCAAAATTAGATTCCGGAGTATTACCGGATACATCTTCACGAATGCATGAAGGGAAAAACATTCCGGATACGAATATAAATAGGAGCAATATATGTTTCATAAGTTAAAAAGGAGTTACTTTTTCGGGCATGCTTATTTTATTTTTTCCTTTCAGTAAGTAAAGGTTGCGTACGAAGCCAATCATGAAGTCGTGTGAGTAGGAGTGAGTCTTCAGATTGTTTACCTTAGATTGCTGAATGTCGCACAGGTAACCGACCCTCATAATGGTTTTCCGTATCGGGAAGTCGAGTGTGATGAGCTGTCGGAGCGAAGGGGCATTATGCAGGGAAGTAAACAATACATTCTTCCCTCCATTATTCAGTGAAAATATTTCGTAGTACGATTCTCCATATTCCGGTGAAAACATGACACCCATCAAAGGAAGATTAGCCTGATAGCGTAATACAAAAGGGTATTGTCTGATATGGAATTTGTATATGGCCATTCCGGATGCAGCAATACTTCCATATGCTTTGGCCTGAGCCGGATTATTGGAGTTGCGTTCGTTGTAGATGACTCCTCCGTTCAAGTCGATCATGGGACCTGCCAGAATCTTGAACTGATCGCTGATACGGAACTGGTAATGCAGGGCATAACTCCAGTTAATAAGTCCGTAATACATTTTGGCTGTCTGGGAAATATTTTCCGTATATGAGGCTTGGACTTGAAAGATGCTTTGTGTAGATACGTTTCCCTTCATTAAGCGGGTCATTCTCATCCGTTCGTGCATAATACGAATTTCCGGGCCTGTATATTCCAGTGGAGTGAGATAAGTGTCCAGTACATTGTTATATCCAGCTCCAAAAAGTGTAGAACGCATAACGTAGCGGGTAGTCTGCAAACTGTCTTCCTGGGCATGAGCCGGAAGGCAGAAAAGTAATCCTAATATAAAGGTAAGTAAAGACTGTTTCATGCAGATAGTTCTTAAAATAAATTCATTTGTCCGTTGTCTTCGGCAGGATATTCGCTGTTTTCCGGAGCTGTATTGTTTTCTTCTTCTATAACCTCTTCGGGTTCGGGTGTATGGACAGGTTCCAGCTCTTCAATACTTTCTGTACAGAAGTTGGTGACTCTCTTACCCTTAGCCTTGAAGCTTCTTACGATAGTAAATTCTGCTGCTTCGAATTCTACCGGCTGCTTGTTACTGTCTTCTCCTCCAAATACAACCTTTACACGTGGATAAGCTTCTCCCGACAGGAATGCCAGTCGGTTACGCTTGTTTTCTCCGATATAATTTTGACGTTTGATGACCGGTTCAAAACAGAAACGTTTCAGATAAGGATAGTTCTGCTGGTCAGCATCATAAATAACAGCTGTCCATACTTTTTCCGAATTGAATTTTTCGATGAGCTGTATGTTGGCATCATAGTGATTGTTCAAGTCGAAGTCTGTAGTATAGAACTCACCGTTCTTCATTACTATCAGGATGCGGTCGTCGCTATGGAATTCACCAAGGAACTGTCCGCGTCCGTCGTAGTTCAGTCGCAATACATCATGGTCGAACCATACCTTACGTCCTCCCAAGGTAGATCCTCCCCGATGCTTTAACGTGATTTTATGCACCTCGAAACGGGTAAGCTTATTCCCTATTGTCTGTCTTCCCTTGATGCTGACCTGGCTGAAATCTTTTTCGAATACCAGTTTCTTGATGCGGGGATTAGGACGAAGCATCACTTTAATGACTTCGGCTTCTCCGTTAGGGTTGGCTGTAAAGTAGACAATTTTCGAACCAAGTGTTCCTTGTGTCAGATTGTATTCGCGGTCGCGTACTACAGAAGTTATGTTAAATCGCTTGATGTAGTAGAAACCATCTTTTCCATCCCGATAGATTACATTGTATATTGTACGTTTGTCGTTTTTCTTGAACACATTAACGTACAAGATGTTTTTGCCCACAAACAGTTTGTCGGCTATACGTACAATTTTATATTTTCCGTCTTTATAGAAGATAATGACGTCGTCTATGTCCGAGCAGTTGCATACGAATTCGTCTTTTTTCAGTCCTGTACCGATGAAACCTTCGTCGCGGTTGATGTACAGTTTTTCATTGGCTTCTGCTACCTTGGTTGCCACAATGGTGTCGAAGTTACGTATTTCGGTACGGCGCGGATAATTCTTTCCATATTTTTCCTGAATCCGTCTGTACCAGTCGATGGTATATTCCGTGATATGAGTCAGGTGATTATCGATTTCTTCTATCTCAGCCTTCAGTCGTGCAATTTGTTCGTCAGCTTTATCTTTGTTGAACTTCAGAATACGTGCCATCTTGATTTCCATCAGTTTCAAGATATCTTCTTTGGTTACCTCACGTACAAACTGAGGATAGAAAGGAGTCAGTCGTTCGTCAATGTGTTCGCAAGCCGCATCCATATTTTCCGCCTGTTCGAAGCGTTTATCCTTGTAGATACGTTCTTCTATGAAAATCTTTTCCAGCGAAGCGAAATGTAAGGTTTCAAGAGCCTCTCCTTTCTGGATGTTCAACTCCAGGCGTAACAGGTCGAGGGTATTATCGACCGATTTCTTTAAGATATCGCTCACCGAAAGAAAGTGAGGTTTTTTATTGTCTATCACACAACAGTTGGGGGAGATACTCACCTCACAGTCGGTAAAGGCATACAAGGCATCCAGCGTCTTGTCCGAAGACACGCCGGGAGCCAGATGAACCAGAATTTCTACCTTTCCGGCTGTATTGTCATCTACTTTACGTACCTTGATTTTACCCTTTTCAATGGCTTTCAATATGGAGTCGATGAGTGAAGAAGTTGTCTTTCCGTATGGAATTTCGCTGATGCACAATGTCTTGTTGTCTATCTTTGAAATCTTGGCACGTACACGTACCGCACCTCCTCGTTCTCCGTCATTGTAGCGTGATACATCAATGGAACCTCCTGTCTGGAAGTCCGGATAAAGTTGGAAAGACTCTCCGTGCAAATAAGCAATGGCTGCTTCGCACAGTTCGTTGAAGTTATGAGGCAGAATTTTGGAAGATAAACCTACGGCAATACCTTCCACTCCTTGAGCGAGCAGGAGCGGAAACTTGACAGGGAGAGTAACCGGTTCTCTGTTTCGGCCGTCGTACGAGGCCTGCCATTCCGTAGTTTTGGGGTTGAAGACCACATCCAATGCAAATTTCGATAAACGTGCCTCAATGTAACGGGGAGCTGCCGCGCTGTCTCCTGTGAGAATATTTCCCCAGTTTCCCTGACAGTCTATCAGTAACTCTTTCTGTCCTAACTGTACCAACGCATCTCCGATGGAGGCATCACCATGAGGATGAAACTGCATGGTGTGACCTACGATATTAGCCACTTTATTATAGCGTCCGTCATCCAGTCTCTTCATAGAGTGCAGGATACGGCGTTGTACAGGTTTCAGACCATCGTTTATATGCGGTACTGCACGTTCCAGAATCACATACGATGCATAGTCGAGAAACCAGTTCTGGTACATTCCGCTCAACTGATGTTTTACGTTTTCGTCTGTCTGGTCTACCGGCTTGTAATCTGAATGTTCTTCTTTTTCAGGTGTGTTTGTTTCTTCTCTATCCAATATGTCTTCGCTCATAAAATATCTGCTCAAAAAATATAAGTTCAAGCAAAGATACAGAAAAACAAAGAGTAGGACGAATTTTTTTGAAGAAAGTTGTGATGTGCTAAGTTGTAGATAGTGGTCTTATAATGTGAATTATACTCTATCTTAATGTAATATATCAATTGTATTAGTTGTCTTCTATAATTGACGGCGGCGTTTGTATAATCAACCTCGCCGATTATATAATCAGCGTCGGCGGATTATGATTCGACGACGCTGGATATAGTTTGCAATTCATAACTAAAAGCTATAACAGCATTTTTGTTCTTGTATTTGGCTTGTAATTGAATTGTGATGTGTTTACAGACTACACTTTTATTTTCCTTCCACATTCTCTTGTATGGCTTGCGGATGATCCTCTCTCATTCCCTTCAATACTCCTATGGTGAGTGGAATGGCTAGAAGGAATGAACATAAATCGGCTGCAGCCTGACATATTTCAACTCCTTGCAAGCCAAGAAGGTAAGGAAGTATCAGTATAAATGGAATGAAAAACAATCCCTGACGGGCCGATGACAGAATTACGGCACGTACCGGTTTACGGATGGTTTGCAACAACATATTACAAAGAATAACCCATGTGCCTAAGGGGAGGGTGATGAGTTGCCAGCGTAGAGCACGGGCGCCAATTTCAATCACTTGTGCATCCTCTTTTCTGAACCACGATACAATTTCCGGAGCGTAGATGTAGCCGATGATGGAACAGATACTTAAAAAAATCACTCCAAGCTTAATGCAGAACCAAAATCCGTGTCGTACACGAGTGTAAAATCCTGCTCCATAATTGAAACCACATACCGGTTGAAATCCCTGTCCGAATCCGATGACAAAAGAGTTGATAAACATGCAGATACGAGTTACGATAGACATGCCGGCAATTGCCGCATCGCCATATCTTCCTGCTGCTACATTCAGTAAAATTGTAGCTGTACTGGCCAGCCCCTGACGGCAGAGGGAAGGGCTTCCTCCATATAGAATTTCTTTCAATAAAGAAAGTTTAGGAGTAAAATTACTGAAACGTATCCGGATGTTTTCTCCTTTTCTATCCATATAGAGTAGAATAATAAAACTGCATATCTGGCTTGCCAAAGTAGCAATGCCGGCTCCGGCAATTCCCATATCGAAGACGAAAATCAAAAGCGGATCCAGTCCGATGTTGAGTACAGCGCCTACGATAATTCCAATCATGGCATATACCGCATTACCCTGAAAACGCATTTGGTTGTTCAATACCAGCGAAGATGCCATAAATGGAGCACCTAACAGAATAATACCTAAATAAGTCTCCGCGTAGGGAAGAATGGTAGAAGTGGAACCTAAGGCTTTACAGATGGGACTCAGGAAAATCAGTCCAAACACAGTGATGAGTGTACCGGCTATGAACGCACAGAAGAAACCGGTAGAAGCCATTTTCTCTGCACTCTGGTAGTCGCGTGCACCCAGTTTGCGTGAGATATAGTTGCCGGAACCGTGTCCGAAAAAGAATCCGAAAGCCTGGATAATGGCCATCACAGAAAAAGAAATACCTACTGCAGCAGTAGACTGGGTATTGATTTTTCCTACAAAATAGGTATCGGCCATTACATAAAAAGAGGTGATTAACATACTGATGATGGTGGGAACAGCAAGCGAACCAATCAGGCGGGGCACCGGAGCTGTAGTCATCAATGTGTATTTATCGATGTTTTTTTGTTTCATAAGATCGTTTTTCTACTTGCAAAAGTAGGAAAAAAAGATAAATTAAGAGACTAACATCTTTTATTTACTTATAAATATTTATCTTTGTGCCCTACTACATAGACAAATAACTATAAGAAATTAAATAAAACTAAGAAAATGGCACAAGAAGACGTTTTTAAAAAGCTGGTTTCACATTGTAAAGAATATGGTTTTGTATTCCCGTCAAGCGACATCTATGATGGACTAGGTGCTGTATACGATTACGGACAGATGGGTGTGGAACTGAAAAACAATATCAAACAATATTGGTGGCAAAGCATGGTGTTGCTGCATGAAAACATCGTAGGTATTGATTCGGCTATTTTTATGCACCCTACTATTTGGAAGGCATCCGGACACGTAGATGCATTCAATGACCCATTGATTGATAACCGTGATTCGAAAAAACGTTATCGTGCCGATGTCTTGATTGAAGACCAGATTGCAAAGTATGATGAAAAAATAAATAAGGAAGTAGCGAAAGCAGCGAAACGCTTTGGTGAAGCATTCGATGAACAGCAGTTCCGTACAACCAACCCTCGTGTGTTGGAACACCAGGCGAAACGCGATGCGTTGCACGAACGCTTTGCGGCTGCAATGAATGCAAACGACTTGAATGAGTTGCGTCAGATTATTCTTGATGAAGAAATCGTTTGCCCTATTTCTGGTACTAAGAACTGGACAGAAGTACGTCAGTTCAACCTGATGTTTACTACAGAAATGGGTTCTACTGCAGATGGTGCAATGAAAGTATACTTGCGCCCGGAAACAGCTCAGGGTATTTTCGTGAACTATCTGAACGTACAGAAAACTGGACGTATGAAGATTCCGTTCGGTATTGCACAGATTGGTAAGGCCTTCCGTAACGAAATTGTGGCCCGTCAGTTCATTTTCCGTATGCGTGAGTTCGAACAAATGGAAATGCAGTTCTTCGTAAAACCGGGTACTGAACTGGAATGGTTCAAGAAATGGAAAGAAACTCGTCTGAAATGGCACAAGGCATTGGGCTTCGGGGATGACCACTACCGTTACCATGACCATGAAAAACTGGCTCACTATGCCAATGCTGCTACCGACATTGAGTTCCTGATGCCATTCGGATTCAAGGAAGTAGAAGGTATCCATAGCCGTACTAACTTCGACCTTAGCCAGCATGAAAAATTCTCTGGTAAGAGCATCAAATACTTCGATCCGGAAATCAACGAATCATACACTCCGTATGTAATCGAAACTTCTATCGGTGTAGACCGTATGTTCTTGAGTGTGATGAGCGCTGCTTATACAGAAGAAACTTTGGAAAACGGAGAAAGCCGTGTTGTTTTGAAATTGCCTGCAGCATTGGCTCCGGTGAAATTGGCCGTAATGCCGCTGGTAAAGAAAGACGGTTTGCCTGAAAAAGCACGTGAAATCATCAACGACCTGAAGTTCCACTTCAACTGTCAGTACGATGAAAAAGACAGTATCGGAAAACGTTACCGTCGTCAGGATGCAATCGGTACTCCGTACTGTATTACCATCGACCACCAGACACTGGAAGACAACTGCGTGACATTGCGTAACCGCGATACTATGCAGCAGGAACGTGTGGCTATTGCCGATTTGAATAATATTATTGCCGACAAGGTAAGCATTACCAGTCTGCTGAAAACATTGCAATAATTGATACTGCAACATGAATAAGAAGATTTTTGGATTTGTTGTACTATGTTTCATGCTTTCTTTTGGCTTTGTGGCATGCAACAACGATGACGAAACTCCGGATTCTAATAGTGAATGGGCTTTGTTCAATGACTATTATCTGGATTCTATCGCTGCCGAAGCAAAGGCTAACAGACTGCCTGGAGATTTGAACAACAGTAAGGTGACAACCATAGAAAAGGATAAGTGGAGTATTAAGAGCTATGCTGTCCAACCGGAAGAAGATCTTACTTTTACCCCTAACAAATTGCAGCAGGTGTATATCAAATGGATAAAAGATTATCGTGAGGATCCTCAGGAATGTATTTATCCGTTGTATACAGATTCTGTAAAGATCAGTTATAAGGGTATGTATGTAACTGGAGAGGTTTTCGACAGCAACTATTCCGGCGACTTTAATCCGGAAATAGCAGAGCCTACTACTATGGCACTTTCCGGTTTGATTCAAGGATGGGCTGCAGCACTGATTTATATGCCCGTAGGTACAAGAGCCGAATTGTATATTCCTTATACAATGGGATATGGAATCTATGGACAAGGTGATATCCCGGGCTATACCACTTTGGTGTTCGATCTTTATCTGGATGGAATAAGTCATCCTAAAGGACCGGACGACCGGAAGTTGAAAGCTGCCGTGTCGGACGAAGACAAACAGTAATACTCACTTTGATAAAATAATAAGAATCCGGTTTTTCTCTTTTTCCTGTCGAGGAAAGGAAAAGAGGAAAACCGGATTCTTGTCTTTTGTCTGAAACCTTCTTGAAGGTAAAAAACGTGACTTGTATCGTGGGCTTGCGATACAAGTATCGAGAGCTGACGATACAAGTCACGTTGCCTCACGATACAAGTCACGTAAACAGATGGTATTTGATTGGATATTTCAGCACATTGCAACCCCGTTGCATGGTTTTTATTTGGAGGGCAAAAATGAAAGTCTTATCTTTGCGTGTGAAAAAATAATAAGATACCGAAGTATGAAGAAAAGAATGTGGGCCTATATTTTGCTGACCGTTTGCATCCTGATGCAAGTGGCCGAGGTTTTTCCGCATCATCATCATGCAGGTTATTATTGTCTGGCTCCCGATCTGGTACATGCGGCCCGTACAGAAACTTGTGCCGACCACATGCATCACTCCGATGATACCGACCGGCATACATGCGGAGCCGACTGTATTGCGAATTTCCAATGTTCGGTTTCGAATAAAGATATTGTGCATATTGCACCCGATCATTCTTTTTATTTTCTTTTTTATTCATTTTTAGACTGTGCCGAACTTCTGGCTCCCTGGGCGAACAGAAAACCTGAGAAAACAGTCTTCTCTTATGTAAACAGCCTGTATACGTGCGCTTTTGTGCGTAGTACGGGGCTTCGTGCACCTCCTGCTGTACTTGTTTAAGCATTAATTTCGATACAGAGTCTTATGTCTCTCTGTATTTCAAATCATTTTTTATTCTGAGTGTTTGCGTTCTTATTGGAGATTGCAGGCTCGGATGCGTATATCGTTTTCTATTGAATTTAATTGTATTATAATCTATGAAAAAGAAACATATTTTAGGAGGGATGCTGATGGTATGCCTGTCGGCTTCTTGTATGCACCATGCGTCACACGATCATGATCACGATCATGAACATGAGGGGGAAAAAGTAGAGGCTGCACACGAACATCAGTCCGATGAAATTGTATTAACTCCCGAAAAGGCTGAGGCTGCCGGTGTAGAAGTGGACACAGTACAGCCTGCACCATTCCGCCGGAGTATTCTGACGCACGGACAGATTCTGGCTGCACAAGGCGATGAGGCAACTGTGGTAGCAGGAGTATCGGGTATCGTGACCTTTACGCATAATATAGCCGAAGGTGTGCAGGTGGCAAAAGGAGCAGAGCTGATGAGTATCTCGGCACGTAATGTGCAGGATGGTGATCCGGTTACTCGTGCACGGGTAGCATACGAAACTGCACAGAAAGAGTACGAACGTGCTCAAAAGTTGGTAGCAGACCGGATTGTGTCGCAGAAAGATTTTGAGGCTGTCCGTGAAAAGTATGAGAATGCCCGTATTGCCTATGAAGCGCTTTCTCCCGATAAAAAAGGAAAAGGAGTAGCTGTATTGGCTCCGCTGGCAGGTTATGTAAAAACTTGTCAGGTAAAAGAAGGGGATTATGTAACGGTAGGTCAGCCGCTGATGAGTATTACTCAAACCCGTCGTCTGAGACTGCGTGCTGATTTGTCCGAACGTTATTACCCGCAGTTGAGTTCCGTTTCTTCTGCCAACTTCAAGACCTGTTATAACGACCGTGTGTTTGAGCTGGATAAAATGGATGGCCGTCTGCTTACTTATGGCAAGTCGCTGGGCGATGCTTCTTTTTATATTCCGGTTACGTTTGAATTCAACAATCAGGGAAATATTCTTCCCGGTTCGTTTGTAGAAGTTTACCTTCTTTCCAATGAAATACCTGATGTCATCAGTATTCCTCAGAGTGCACTGACCGAGGAGCAAGGATTGTATTTTGTCTATGTCCGTATGGATGCGGAGTGCTACAGAAAACAGGAAGTGAAACTGGGTACAACCAACGGCAAGCGTGTAGAAATACTCTCCGGCTTGAAGAGTGGAGATGTGGTTGTGACAAAAGGTGCCATTCATGTGAAACTGGCTTCGGCTTCGAATGCAATTCCAGGACATACTCATAATCATTAATGATTAGGGAAAGCAATTGATTGGAGTAGGTGAGTGGATGAGCTACGCGTGCTTCTCTTTGTAGGAGCATAAACAGAACTCATAAACTTACACGCTCAAAAAAAACTAAAAACAGAATATTTATGCTGAATAAGATTATACATTTTTCATTGCATAACCGACTTTTGGTGTTGGTTGCTTCTGTGCTGTTGCTGATAGGGGGAACCTATACGGCTTTTCATACAGAAGTGGATGTCTTTCCTGATTTGAATGCTCCTACCGTAGTTATCATGACTGAAGCCGGAGGTATGGCAGCCGAAGAGGTGGAACAGTTGGTTACATTCCCTATCGAGACAGCTGTAAACGGGGCAACGGGGGTACGCCGTGTGCGTTCTTCGTCTACTACCGGATTCTCTGTGGTATGGGTAGAATTCGACTGGGATACCGATGTGTATCTTGCCCGTCAGATTGTGTCGGAAAAGATAGCTGCAGTGGGTGAGAGTTTACCCGAATATGTAGGAAATCCCACTTTAGGTCCCCAGTCTTCCATTCTGGGTGAGTTGCTGATTGTAGGACTTACAGCAGACAGTACCTCAATGCTCGATTTGCGTACAATTGCAGACTGGACCATCCGTCCCCGTTTGCTGTCTACCGGAGGTGTAGCGCAGGTAGCTGTGTTGGGAGGAGATATCAAGGAATATCAGATTCTGATTCATCCGGAGCGTATGCGTCATTATGGAGTGACTTTGGGAGAAGTCATGGAGGTAACCCGCTCGATGAACCAGAACACAAACGGGGGTGTAATTTACGAATACGGCAATGAATACATTGTACGCGGAGTAATTTCTACCGATGAGATTCAGAAGATGAAGCGTACTATGGTGAAGTACGTGGAGGGAGATCCTGTCATGCTGGAAGACATTGCTGATGTACAGATTGGTGCACAGCAACCTAAACTGGGACTCGCTTCCGAAAAGGGTAAACCGGCAGTGCTGATTACAGTCACCAAGCAGCCTAATACCGGAACCATTGAACTGACCGAACAACTGGAGGCAGCTTTGAAGGATCTGCAGAAGAATCTTCCGCCCGATGTGAAGGTTTCTACCGACATATTCCGCCAGTCTCGTTTTATCGAAAACTCAATCAGCAATGTACAGAGCTCTTTGTACGAGGGAGCCATCTTTGTAGTGATTGTACTGTTCCTGTTCCTTGCCAATACGCGTACTACACTTATCTCTTTGGTAACACTGCCTTTGGCTTTGGTGGTAGCTATTCTGGTACTTCACTACATGGGACTTAGTATCAATACCATGAGTTTGGGAGGTATGGCTATTGCTATCGGTTCGCTGGTCGATGATGCCATCGTGGATGTAGAAAACGTATGGAAGCATTTGCGTGAAAACAGAATGCTGCCGGTGGCAGAGCGCCGTCCGGTGCGTGAAGTTGTGTTTAATGCTTCCCGTGAAGTACGTATGCCTATCTTGAATTCTACTCTGATTATTATAGTCAGCTTTATTCCTCTGTTTTTCCTGAGTGGAATGGAAGGACGTATGCTGGTTCCGCTGGGAGTTGCCTTTATTGTATCCTTGTTTGCTTCTACTGTAGTGGCTCTTACTTTGACTCCTGTTCTGTGCAGTTATTTGCTGGGAGGTAAGACCTTGGAAAAAGGGTTGCCGAAGGAGGCTTTTCTTGCAGTCTGGTTGAAGAAGCATTACGAGGCAAGTTTGTGCTGGGCATTGGAACATAAGAAAGCTGTACTTGGATTTACCGGTGCCTTGTTTATGGTGGCATTGGGTTGTTTCTTTACATTGGGAAGCAGTTTCTTGCCTCCGTTCAATGAAGGTTCGTTTACGATTAACGTAAGCTCAATGCCTGGAATTTCATTGGAAGAATCGGATAAGATAGGTCGCCGGGCAGAAGAGCTGCTGATGACAATTCCTGAAATTCAGACCGTAGCTCGTAAGACCGGTCGTGCAGAACTGGATGAGCATGCATTGGGAGTAAATGTTTCCGAAATAGAAGCACCTTTTGAATTAAAGGATCGCTCGCATGCAGAGTTGCTGGAGGAAGTTCGTCATAAGCTCTCTGTACTTACCGGAGCCAATATCGAAATAGGACAGCCTATCAGTCACCGTATCGATGCCATGCTGAGTGGTACACAAGCCAGCATTGCCATCAAACTGTTTGGAGACGACTTGAACCGGATGTTTGCCTTAGGTAATCAGATAAAGGCTGCCATCAGTGACGTGGAAGGTGTTGCCGACCTGAATGTAGAGCAGCAGATTGAACGTCCGGAGTTGAAGATTGTTCCCCGTCGTGAGGCTTTGGCCAAATACGGTATGTCGCTTCCACAGTTCAATGAGTTTGTCACAGTCTGCATGGCAGGTGAAGTGGTATCGCAAGTATATGAAAAAGGAAAAGCGTTCAATCTGATTGTCCGTTCGGCAGAAGAAGACAGAGGAGAAATAGAACGTGTGAAAGACCTGATGATTGATACCGGAAAAGGAAATAAAGTTCCTTTGTCGTATGTGGCAGATGTGATATCGTCTATGGGACCTAATACCATCAATCGGGAAAATGTAAAGCGTAAGATTGTAATTTCTGCCAATACAAGCGGACGCGATTTGCGCAGTGTGGTAAACGATATCCGCGAAAGGGTGGATAAGGAAATCAGTTTGCCCGAAGGCTATCATATCGAATATGGCGGACAGTTTGAAAGCGAGCAGGCTGCAAGTCGTATTCTGATGCTTACTTCGCTGATGAGTATTGTAGTGATATTCCTTTTGCTGTATATACAGTTTAAGAATGTGGCTCAAAGTGGAATTATCTTGCTGAATCTTCCGCTGGCGTTGATTGGAGGTGTATTTGCCCTGCTGTGTACTACGGGAGAAATGAGTATTCCGGCTATTATCGGTTTTATCTCTCTCTTTGGCATTGCTACCCGAAATGGTATGTTGCTGATCAGCCATTACAATTTGTTGCGTGAGGAGCAGCATATGGGAATCCGTGAAAGTATTGTACACGGTTCGCTGGATCGTCTGAATCCTATCCTGATGACGGCATTGTCATCGGCATTGGCACTTATTCCGCTTGCTTTGCGTGGAGATTTGCCGGGAAATGAAATACAGAGTCCGATGGCAAAGGTTATTCTGGGTGGTCTGCTGACCTCTACTTTCCTGAATGCCTTTATTATTCCTATTGTATATGAGTTAATGAATCGGAAAAAGTCAACTGTAAAAAAATAATGTTATGAGAAAACAATATATGATTGGGGTTGTGGGACTGTTTCTTGCCGGCAGTTTGCAGGCTCAGAATATAGCAGATGTCTTGCAGAGTATTGAGCGTAACAATAAAGAACTGCAGGCGCAGTTGCAACTGACAGAAGCTGCAAAGATGGAAGTTCAGACACAGAACAGTCTGTCGGATCCAACGATAGATTATAGTCCGTTTTTTGCAAAAGGAGTAGATGGAGTAGCCAGTTCGGAGCTGGTTGTTTCACAGGAATTTGATTTTCCTACTCTGTATGCGGCACGCAGGCAGTCGGGAAAATTGCAACAGGAAGTATTGGACAGACAGCAACAGGCTGTCCGTCGTACCATACTTTTGGATGCCAAAAATCTGTGCCTGGATTTGATACGTCTGAATCAGGAGAAAGCCCTGCTGGATGCCCGTAAGAAAAATGCCGATGAACTTCTTGCTTTGTTCGAAAAGCGTCTTCAGGAAGGGGATGCCGGAATACTTGAGGTCAATAAAATAAAAATGGAACGGATGAATGTGCAGACTGAGGTTACTCAAAATAATGCTGCACACCGTACCGCTTTACAGTCGCTGTTGGCAATGAACGGTAACTTGCCTTTGGAGTTTACTGCTGATACTTATCCGCAGATAGAAAAAATAAGCGATTACAATGCGTTGTACGATGAAATTATGCTGACTGATGCCGATTTGCTGGCTTCGGATGCGGCTGCTCGTGCTGCTGCCAAAGAGGTAAGTGTAAACAAGCAAAACTGGTTGCCTAAGCTTTCGGTTGGCTACCGCCGGAATACTTCTTTGGATGAAAAGAGTAACGGATTTCTTATTGGAGGAAGTATTCCTCTTTTCTCCAACCGGAAAAAAGTGAAGATTGCCCGTGCCCAGGAAGTAGGAGCCCGTTTACAGTTGGATAATGCACGTTTGGAGGCAGAAGCAACGGTACAGAGCCGTTATAATGAAGTACTGCAATTGCAGGAAGCAATGAAAGCATACGATGTACCTTTGATGCACGAAACACTGGATATGTTGAAACAGGCTGTTATGGCTGGGCAACTGTCTATTATTGAATATTATGTAGAGGTAGACGGAGTATACCGCAATCTTCAAGCTTATATTCAGATAGAAAATCAATATCAGAAACTGATGGCTGATATTTATAAAAACAGGTTATAGGCTGTAAAATTCTCGGTTTTTGTGGCATTTCCGATGGAAAAGCCACGTAGTATAACATTAAATGTAGAATAAATTGTATATTTACATAAATATACGATTGCTATGCTACGATTTACTGTATTATGCCTGACAATCCTCACTTTTATTAACTTGTTTTCTCAAACTCATGTGATAGAAGAAGTTGATAAAAGGGGGATTGTTTCTGATTCGACAGAAATTTCTGCTCATGATTCTTTACAAACTGAAAAAACAGGTTTCTTAAAGAAATTTCTAGCTTATTTCAATGATGCCAACAAGGAGAAAAGTGATAAAAAATTTGATTTCAGCATCATTGGAGGACCTCATTATTCTACTGATACCAAACTGGGTATCGGGTTGGTTGCGGCCGGATTGTATCGGACAGACCGTACAGATTCTCTTCTTCCTCCTTCCAATGTTTCCTTGTACGGAGATGTTTCTACTGTAGGCTTCTATTTGCTGGGAGTGAGAGGTACTCATTTGTTCCCGAAAGACCGCTATCGCTTTAATTATAATCTTTATTTTTTCTCTTTTCCGAGCCTTTATTGGGGAACGGGGTATGATAATGGAGCTAATGACGATAACGAAAGTGAATATAAACGCTTTCAAGCTCAGGTTAAACTGGATTTTATGTTCCGCGTCAGTTCCAATCTCTATGTAGGACCAACTTTTGCTTTTGACTACATTCGGGGGTATGATTTTGAAAAGCCGGAATTGTTAAATGGAATGGATCAGAAAACAATTGGCATTACTCCCGGATTTTCTATAGTATATGATAGCAGAGATTTTCTGACTAATGCTTATAAAGGAGTGTATGTACGTCTCGACCAGAGATTCAGTCCTTCGTTTTTAGGTAATGATTACGCCTTTAGTAGTACGGAACTTACTGCAAACTATTACAGACCGGTATGGAAGGGAGGTATATTGGCCGGACAGTTTCATACCCAATTGAATTATGGAGATCCTTTTTGGGGATTGATGGCCACATTGGGAAGTTCTTATTCCATGAGAGGGTATTATGAAGGAAGATATCGGGATAAATGTGCTATGGATGCGCAAATAGAACTTCGTCAGCATGTATGGAAACGGAATGGTATAGCTGTATGGGTAGGAGGTGGTACTGTCTTTCCCGAATTTTCTGCTCTGAGATGGAAACATTTACTACCCAATTATGGTGTCGGTTATCGTTGGGAGTTTAAGAAAAGAGTGAATGTAAGGTTAGATCTAGGATTTGGCAGGCACCAGACCGGGTTTATTTTTAATATAAATGAAGCTTTTTAGCAATATGAAGAAGTGGTTTGAAGATCAAAGGAATTTATTTTACTGTTTTTTATTTGTTTTAATTGTCCCCAATATATTGTTGTGTATCACCGAGCAGATGTCTGTTGGTGCGAAGCTGACCAATATTCTGTTACCGCTTGGATGCTATTATACGCTGATGACATTGTCGAGAAGCAGTGCTAAGATGGTGGGATATTTGTTTTTGTTTGTTTTTTTGGGAGCTTTTCAGATAGTCTTACTTTATTTGTTTGGAAAGTCGGTCATTGCTGTTGACATGTTTCTGAATCTGGTAACGACTAATTCCGCAGAAGCATTTGAATTATTAGATAACTTAATCCCCGCATTGGTGGTGGTGTTCTTATTGTATATCCCTATAATTGTTTGGGGAATAATAAGCGTGGTACATAAAAGAACTGTTTCCGAAGATTTCCTTCGCAGACAGCGTAAAAAATCGGTATTGGGGCTTTTCTTAGGAGTTCTGGCTTTACTCTTGACAGTTTGGACTGATGAACAATATGAATTCAAGTCCGATTTTTATCCGGTAAATGTGTGTTATAATGCATATTTGGCAGCACAGAGGGAGATTAAGACCGAGTCGTATGACCAGACCTCAAAAGACTTCTCTTTTCATGCATATTCTTCCCATGCAGAAGAGGAGCGGGAAATTTATGTGATGGTTGTGGGGGAAACATCTCGTGCATTAAATTGGCAATTATATGGATATGACCGTGACACAAATCCTTTGTTGTCTGTAACGGACGGGTTGGTCGCTTTTCCGAAGGTTCTTACAGAATCGAATACCACTCATAAAAGTGTACCGATGTTGCTGTCGGATATTTGTGCAGAAAACTTCGATTCTATTTATTTCCGGAAAGGAATATTGACGGCATTTAAAGAAGCAGGTTTCCATACTGCCTTTTTTTCTAATCAGCGGTATAATAATTCATTTATTGATTTTTTCGGTAAAGAAGCGGAGAATAGCTATTTTATTAAAGAAAAAGAATCTTGTCTCAATCCCGGGGATGAAGACTTGCTGTTGTTATTAGAAAAAGAATTGAAAAAGAAACAGAGAAAGTTGTTTGTGGTATTGCATACATACGGTTCTCATTTTAGCTATAAAGAACGTTATCCGAATGATTTTGCATATTTCAAACCGGATTCTCCGTTGGATGTATCAGTCAAATATCGTGAAAATTTAAAAAACGCTTACGACAATACCATTCGTTATACAGATTATTTTTTATTTCGTTTGATGTCACTTTTGAAGCAGGAGCAGGCACAAACAGCTTTTGTCTATACTTCTGATCACGGAGAAGATTTATACGATGACGATCGTCGTTTATTTCTTCATGCATCTCCTGTTCCTTCAGCTTATCAGATTTATGTACCTTTTGTTGTCTGGACTTCGGATGAATATCAGACTGCTTATTCCGATAAAGTACAGGCTTTGGAAGCAAACCGTCTGAAAAATATTTCCTCCAGTTCTTCTCTGTTTCATACTATGCTTGATTTAGCAGGAGTTGAAACTGTATACCGGAAGGAAAATTGTTCTGTAGCGAGTCAAAACTTTGTGGAATCTCCACGTGTGTATCTGAACGATCATAATGAGGCGCGCTCACTAAAGGATATGAAGATGGACGACGAAGATTTTCGTTTGTTGAAGAAATGGAATATTGATTATTGAGCTTCTTTATATTTCTGTAATCCGGCCGAAATGTTTAATTTTGTCATGGAAAAGAATAAAGAGAAGATATGCCATTAAATTTACCCGATAGACTGCCTGCTATTGATTTATTGAAAGAAGAAAACATCTTTGTAATTGATAATTCGCGGGCTACGGCACAGGACATCCGTCCGTTGAAGATTGTGATTTTAAACCTGATGCCGATAAAGATTACTACAGAGACTGATTTGATTCGTCTCTTGTCCAACTCACCTTTGCAGATTGAGGTCAGCTTTATGAAGCTGAAGAGCCATACTTCGAAGAATACCCCTATTGAGCATATGAAAGCTTTTTACAGGGATTTCGAACTGATGAAGAATGAGAAGTTCGATGGTATGATTATTACTGGTGCTCCCGTTGAACACCTTGCTTTTGAAGAGGTGAACTATTGGGAGGAAATAGCTGATATCTTTGCCTGGACACGTACTCATGTTACATCTACTCTGTATATCTGTTGGGCTGCACAGGCTGGGCTGTACTATCATTATGGAATACCTAAGTATCCGTTGGACAAAAAGATGTTTGGTATTTTCGAACATCATATTTGTGAAGGATTCCGTCAGTTACCTATTTTCAGAGGCTTTGACGATTTGTTTTTTGTTCCCCATAGCCGCCATACAGAAATACGCCGTGAGGATATAGAGAAGCATCCGGAACTGAAAATCATTTCAGAATCGGATGATTCGGGAGTACATATTGTGATGGCAAGAGGAGGACGTGAATTTTTTGTAACCGGTCATTCGGAATATTCTCCCTATACATTGGATACAGAGTATCGCCGTGATGTGGCAAAAGGATTGCCTATTGATATTCCCAAGAACTATTATGTGGGAGATAACCCGGATAACGGTCCGTTGGTGCGCTGGCGTAGTGTGGCCAATCTGCTGTTCTCTAACTGGCTGAATTATTATGTATATCAGGAAACACCATACGATATAAATGAAATAAAATAATGGTAAAGCAACGTCCTATTGAATTATTGGCTCCGGCTAAGAATCTGGAGTGTGGTATCGAAGCCATTAATCATGGTGCTGATGCAGTATATATTGGTGCTCCCCGCTTTGGTGCCCGTGCTGCTGCCGGCAATTCGCTGGAAGATATTGCTGCACTGGTGGAGTATGCACATACGTTTAATGTGCGTATTTATGTGACGGTGAATACCATTTTGCACGATGAGGAACTGAAGGAAACAGAAGAGATGATATGGGATCTTTATCGGGCGGGGGTAGATGCACTGATTATTCAGGATATGGGTATCACTCGTTTGAATCTTCCTCCTATTCCTTTGCATGCCAGTACACAAATGGATAATCGTACTCCGGAAAAAGTACGTTTTCTTGCTGAGGCCGGATTTCGCCAGGTTGTGCTTGCCCGTGAACTTACTCTTGAAGAAATTAGAAAAATTCATCAGACCTGTCCTGATACCCCTCTTGAGGTTTTTGTACACGGAGCGTTATGTGTCAGCTATAGCGGTCAGTGCTATGTAAGCCAGGCATGTTACGGACGTAGTGCCAATCGTGGAGAATGTGCACAGTTCTGCCGGTTGGGTTTCGATTTGGTTGACTCAGAAGGTAAGGTAATAGCAAAGAACAAACATTTGTTGTCTTTGAAAGATATGAATCAGAGTGAAAATCTGGAAGCCTTACTTGATGCAGGAGCTTCTTCTCTGAAGATTGAAGGACGACTGAAAGATGTTTCGTACGTAAAGAATGTAACCGCATATTACAGACAGAAGCTGGATGCTATTCTGAAGCGCCGTAAGGAATATGTACGGGCTTCATCGGGACGGGTGAAACTGGCATTTACTCCTCAGCTGGATAAAAGTTTCAGCCGTGGTTTTACTGATTATTTTGTACATGGACGTAATCCGGGTATCTTTTCTTTTGATACTCCCAAATCGCTTGGAGAAGAAATGGGAGTGGTGAAAGAGGTGCGTGGAAATTATCTGACTGTGGCAGGTGTAAAGCCATTTTCCAATGGAGACGGACTCTGCTTCTTGGATGAGCAGGGAAAATTGCAAGGCTTCCGTGTAAATAGGGTAGAGAACAATAAGCTGTATCCTCAGGAAATGCCCAGACTAAAACCTAAGACAAAACTGTATCGCAACTTCGACCAGGAGTTTGAAAGAGTGATGCAGAAAAAGTCGGCAGAGCGTAAAATAGCCGTTCGTATGGAACTGACAGAGTCGAATTGGGGATTTGCTTTGGAAATGGCCGATGAAGATAATAATCGTATCGTAGTTACCTTACAGAGAGAAAAAGAACTGGCGCGCACTCCTCAGGCTGAGAATCTGAAAAATCAGTTGAGTAAGTTGGGAAATACGCCTTTCGAGATGAGAGAAATAGTCATTTCTTTATCCGATAACTGGTTTATACCTTCTTCTGAATTGTCGGAGTTGCGTCGTAGAGCCGTAGAGAAGTTGTTGGAATCTCGCAAGATAAATTATCGTAGGGAGATTGCGAAAATGCCAGAAACTACGCATGCATTCCCGGTGCAGGAACTTACCTATTTGGGAAATGTGATGAACCGCTCTGCATGGAGCTTTTATCATGACCATGGTGTGAAACGTATTCTTCCGGCTTTTGAAAAGGAGCAACCGGAACAGGCTGTATTGATGTTCTGCAAACATTGTATCCGCTATAGTATGGGATGGTGTCCTACACACCATAAGACACGCTCTCCTTTTAAAGAACCTTATTTTCTAGTCAGTGCAGACGGACGTCGTTTCCGTTTACAGTTTGATTGTAAGGCTTGTCAGATGAAAGTATTGGCAGAATAAAAACAGATGAGGCTCATAAGGTATGTAATAGGGTTGTTGGGGGTAATATTTTGTATTACAGCATGTCATTATCCGGCTTCTTTTCCTTTGCAGAAAGGGAAAGGAGCAGACTCTTTATACCTTAATACGCCTCGTTTATATGCATTGAATAGCAATTTTGAAGTCACTGCAGACTCTTTGTGGCTCTATCAGCTTCCTTTTACAGATTCTGTAAAGGTCTTTCGGGGGGACCGTTTGGTGGTAGCCGAATTTTCGGTACATCGGCAAGAAAAAGAAGATTCGGTATGGGTAAAAGTGGCGCGCGATCAGGAGACCATTGGCTGGCTTTGTGAACGTACGCTTTTGAAAAATATTGTTCCTGTAGATCCGATATCTAAATGTATCCATTGGTTCAGCAATACACATACAGTCGTTTTCTTTATAATAGTAGGATTGTTTTTCCTTTGGACGGTGTTGAAGGCTGTTCGTAAAAAGCAGATAAAACTTTTAGGACTCAACGATATAGATAGTGTATTTCCTATAGTATTGTCTTGGTTGCTTTCCTCATCAGCAGTACTTTATAATAGTATCTTGCATTTTGTTCCTCAAACCTGGATGCAGTATTATTATAATCCGACTTTAAATCCTTTTGAACTTCCCTTCATTTTAGGACTGTTCATTGTTTGTGTGGGGATGATTGGTTTAGTAGGTATTGCAATGCTTGATGACTTGTTTCATCAGGCTACTTTGGAAATTTCATTTTTCTATTTGGTAGGATTTATTTCCTGCTGTATTTTTCTTTATATCTTCTTCACTTATATATGGGTTTATCTGGCTTATCTTTGTTGGATGAGTTATACGGTATTATGTATTACCCGATTAAGAAAGTCCAATTCTTATCCTTATGCTTGTGGAGCTTGCGGAGCTAAGATGAGAGCCAAAGGAATTTGTTCGCATTGTGGAGCGTTAAATCAGTAATTTTTATTTTATAATGAACATATGTTCATTATATTTGCATCGTAATATGATGAAGATATGTCTCCACGTCCTAAAAATATCAGAAAAGTAAGAGGTATTCCTCTATCTGTAGGCTTTACACCTTTAGACAACCCCTTATGTTTGAAAGAAATCATATTGTATGTTGAAGAGTATGAAGCTGTTTATTTATGTGATTATGAGGGAAAAACTCAGGCAGAAGCTGCAGAAAGTATGGGGATCTCACGTCCTACTTTAACTCGCATTTATGCATCTGCTAGAAAAAAAATAGCAGAGGCAATCATTGGTTCATGTCGTTTGATTATAGAAGGGGGTACTTCTTATATGGATGCCCGGTGGTTTCGTTGTAGTAAGTGTGGGTTTTTGTTTAACAACATTATTCCTAGTGCTACACTCGATCATACGGTATGTCCGTTGTGTAAGGAACCTTGTGTGGAGATTGAAGATAAAGAGTTAAAACCAATTTATTATAAAGAGATGAAAAAAATAGCTTTACCTACCAGAAATGGAATGATAGACGACCATTTCGGTCATTGTGAGTTTTATACTATTCTTACAGTAGATGATAACAATCAGATTGTGATGAGTGAGACTATTCCTTCTCCGCAAGGTTGTGGATGTAAATCGAATATTGCTTTCAAACTTCAGGAAGACGGTGTAACAGTAATGTTGGCTGGAAATATGGGAGAAGGAGCTTTGAATAAACTTTCATCGTGCAACATTAAGGTAATACGAGGCTGTAAAGGTGCTGTTTTAGAGGTAGCTGAAGCTTATCTGGCTGGTAAAATTCAAGATTCAGGAGTCGGTTGTGCAGGACATCATGAAGCCGGCCATGTGTGCTCTCATCATTGATTCTGGATTTCTCTATTTGCTTCTTACAGCGTGATGTGAAAGTTGCATGACTTTTTATGTTGCTTGTGACTTTAGAAAAGTAATGAAAAGAAGGTATATCGAATGAAATTGCTTCATCAGATATACCTTCTTGCTTATAATAAGGGTTGAGTTTATTATTTCAAACGGGCTAATGTATTTTTAATACGCTTCATTGCTTCGATGATATTTTCATCGGAAGTGGCATAACTCATACGGATACATTCAGGTGCACCAAAAGAAGTACCTCCTACACAAGCTACGTGACCTACTTCGAGCAAGTACATAGCCAAGTCGTCTGCATTAGCAATAACGCGGTCTCCGTCTTTCTTACCGAAGAATGAGTCGCATTTAGGGAAGAGATAGAAAGCACCTTGTGGAACGTTGACTTCGAAGCCCGGAATTTCCTTTGCCAGTTTCACAATTAAATCGCGGCGGCGCTCAAATGCTTTACGCATTTCTTCTACCGGAGCCTGTGAGCCTGTATAAGCTGCTTCTGCTGCTTTCTGAGATACAGAACATGGACCAGAAGTATATTGACCTTGTAGTTTATTTACCCCTTTTACAATCCATTCCGGACCGGCAATGAAACCGATACGCCAACCAGTCATTGCGTATGCCTTAGATACACCATTAACAATAACTACACGGTCTTTGATTTCGTTGAACTGAGCAATACTCTGATGTTTTCCGATGTAGTTGATGTGTTCGTAAATTTCATCAGCAATCACAATTACTCGTTCGTGTTTAGCCAATACTGCAGCCAGTCCTGCCAATTCTTCCTGTGTATATACAGAACCGGTTGGGTTTGAAGGAGAGCAAAGAATCAAAGCTCTGGTACGAGGGGTGATACTTGCTTCGAGCTGTGCTGGAGTTATTTTGAAATCTTGTTCAATTCCTGCACGTACAATTACTGGAGTACCTTCTGCCAGTTTTACCATTTCCGGATAACTTACCCAGTAAGGAGCCGGTACAATCACTTCGTCTCCTTTATTAATAAGAGCCATGATAGTGTTGCAAACAGATTGTTTTGCACCATTTGCACAACTGATTTGTGTTGCGGTATATTCCAGACCATTTTCATTTTTCAGCTTTTCTACAATTGCATTACGCAAAGCAGGATAGCCGGGAACAGGAGAATAGCGTGAGAAGTTATCATCAATTGCTTTTTTAGCAGCTTCTTTGATATGGTCGGGAGTATTGAAGTCAGGTTCACCGACACTTAAATTGATAACATCAACACCTTGTGCTTTTAATTCACTACTTTTTTGAGACATAGCCAGAGTCGCTGACGGAGACAGGCTGTTCAAACGATCTGAAAGTTGATTCATTGTTTTGTCCTTATTTTTAAGATTGAATATTTATTTTGCAAAAGAAGCTAAATTCTTTCATATATAAAAGAATTTAGCTTCTTTTTCTTACTTTCTGTCGCCTAAAATGCGAAGTAAGTAGATAAATAGATTAATAAAATCGAGATATAGTGTCATGGCTCCCATTAAGGCTATCTTTTGGGTGACTTCGTTGACTTCGATATCATCGCCGGATAGCAATCTCTTTATTTTCTGGGAGTCGTACGCTGTCAGTCCTACAAACAGTAATACTCCTATGTAAGAGATAACCATATTCATCATAGAGTTTTGCAGGAATATGTTGACTACTGAAGCTATGATAATTCCTATTACTCCCATGATACAGAGACTTCCGATACGGGTTAAATCTTTCTTGGTTATGTAACCAAAGATGGCCATGGTGCCGAATGTTCCAGCTGTGACAAAGAATGTGGTTGCAATGGAACTTGCCGTGTAAACAAGCAGTAGAATGGAGAGAGTTACCCCGTTTAATATAGAGTAGACTATAAATAGTATGGTAGCTGTTGTAAATGACATTTTGTAGATACGGGCAGATAAGTACCATACTAATGCTACTTCAGCTATCAGTACTCCCCAAAACATCATGGAGTTTTGAATCATCATATTTACCAGTGTATATGATTTTGCTACATACATAGCTACAAAGCCTGTAATAATTAGGGCAAGAGTCATCCATAAATATACACTGCGGAGGAGAGTTGCCTGAGCGGTTTTTGCCGTATAATTCCTTACGAGATTATTTGTTTCCATAGTTGAAAGTTAATTTATTATACAGTAGATAAAACCGGTTAAAAGTAAAATATATGTTTTTATCCGATTTTATCTCCTGCTGTTTTGACTTATATATAAGTATCTATTTACTTGTTAAAGTGGAGAGTATGTCCCATGCGCTCCTTTTTTGTATGAAGGTAACGTTCGTTGTACTCATTAGGAGTGATTTCGATAGGTACATTTTCTACGATTTCCAATCCATAGGCTTCCAGTCCGACACGTTTTACCGGATTGTTGGTCATCAGACGCATTTTATGAATACCGATTTCTCTTAAAATCTGAGCACCTACACCGTAATCACGTTCGTCGGCCTGATGTCCCAGACAAATATTTGCATCTACGGTATCCATACCTTCTTCCTGAAGCTTGTAAGCTTTCATCTTTTCCATCAGCCCGATACCTCTGCCTTCCTGGTTAAGATAGATAATTGCACCTTTTCCTTCTTTTTCAATCATCTGCATAGCACGGTGAAGCTGGTCTCCGCAATCGCATCGCATAGAACCGAAAATATCACCTGTTGCGCATGATGAATGTACACGTACCAATACCGGTTCGTCTTCGGTAAATTCACCTTTTATTAAAGCTACGTGCTCCAGTCCGTTGCTTTTCTGACGGAAAGGAATCAGGTGGAAATTACCGTATACTGTCGGCATATTAACCTCTACACCTTTCTCTACCAGTGATTCCTGTTTCAGACGGTAAGCAATAAGGTCGGCTATTGAAATCAGTTTAAGACCATATTCATCGGCCATCTTGCGAAGTTCAGGAAGGCGTGCCATTGTTCCGTCTTCGTTCATGATTTCCATTAATGCCGCAGCTGGATACAAACCAGCCAGGCGTGCCATATCTACACCGGCTTCGGTGTGGCCGGCACGGCGGAGTACTCCTTTTTCCTGAGCGTACAATGGGTTGATGTGTCCCGGGCGTCCAAAAGTTTCCGGTTTAGAGTTCGGATCTGCCAAAGCGCGGATAGTGGCAGCACGGTCGGCTGCAGAAACTCCGGTACTGCATCCTTCCAGTTTGTCGATAGTAACGGTAAACGGAGTTCCTAATATAGAGGTATTGTTAGTAACTTGATAAGGCAAGTCGAGCTCTTGACAACGTGAAATTGGAATAGGAACACAAAGTACACCTCTGGCATGTTTCAGCATGAAGTTTACTTTCTCGGGAGTAATCAGTTCGGCAGCAATGATCAAATCGCCTTCGTTTTCACGATCTTCATCGTCAACAACAATAACAAACTCGCCTTTGCGAAAATCTTCAATAGCTTCTTCAATGGTGTTTAATTTGACTTTGTCCATAATGTATTTAATATAAATGTTGATTCTTTATTTGTTCTTGGATATCTCTACTTGTTTTAATAATGGTTTTCAGATCTTTGTCCAGACGTATTCTATACCTCCAAATATGCAGATATACCAACAGGCCTGCAGGAATAACAATACCGACAAGCAGATTTAACCAGCGGTTATCGAACAGGCTCTTATGGGCTGTGGTCGATAGGAACGGGTAGTTATTCATATAGTTCAGGATAATATGATCTTTGGTATTTGATAAATCCTCAATCGTATTTTCCATTTTCAGATTGATGTCTTTGATGGCATCATCATGCTTGTTGTTAGTGAAAATCTGAATATAATTGGGCAGACCTAATAAACGGTGTGTGTGGGCATATTGTTCGCATGAATTACAAATATCCTCCAACATTTCCCAATCTTCCTTATAGTTGGGGTTGTGAATAATCACTTCTTTCTTAAACATGTGTCTTGATATACGTATGCCAAATAGTTTTCTGAAAAACATGATATACATATCAGCATTGAATACTGCTGAGTCTTTGTTCGACTTGTAGGTAAAGAAAGCCCCGAGTGGCGCCAATACGATGGTACTCATCCAGGTTCCCAGCATGATATTCATTTCTCCACTTTTGGCAATACGTGTTGCACCGGAATCTACGATATAATAAATTAGGAAGATGATAATTGATATTACAACAGGCATTCCTAATCCTCCTTTTCGGATAATTGCTCCTAAGGGAGCACCGATGAAGAAGAAGATGACACAAGCCAGTGACAAGGTGATTTTTTTATGCCAGTCCGATTGGTGGCTACGTATGTCACTATCTGTATTCTGTGTGATATAACTTTTCATGCTCCAGTCGGAGGACAGTGAAGATAAACGGTTTTTTGTGGCAGAAACAGTTTTCAGTTTCTCTGCCGATGTCATTGAGTTGAAAACACTGTCTACATTGACAACTGTAATATGTTCCTTTTGCAGTTTGATGGAGTCGGAAGAAGATAGTTGGGCAGGTTTGTAGGTAAACTGCATTGTTTCTGCATGCATAGCTCGTCCTACACTGTCTCCATAAGCAACCAATGAATCAATTGCTACAGATATTTCACGCATATTTTTGATATCCGAACGTCGGTCAAGGAAACTTCCGTCTACCATGTTAAATTCGGAATCAAACTTGATGAGGGTATGCTTTTCCTTGAAGGTTTCCCGTCGGTAAGGAACATTTTGAGAAATAACCGATTGTGATTTTAGGTTCTCAAATTGCTCTCCATTGTACAAATGCAGATATAAATGTTGCTTGTCTGCTGTCAACTCCAGTTTTCCTTCTTCAGCCCATACGATATGTGCATTTTCAAAGCCATCGGAAAAGTTATAGATGAGTACATCTTTTAGCATGCCGGTGTCTTTATCTTTCTTTTTGACATAGATATTGTATCCTTCAATATCGCTGTAAAATACACCCTCCGGAATGTCAACTTCCGGAGATTTTTGTTTCATGGAGACCAATAAAGTCCAAAGTTGTTTTTGGGCTTTAGGACCAATTACATTTTGGAAAAAAAAAGACATTCCTCCCAAAAAGATGCTGAAAATGACAACTGAGGCCATGATGCGCAACAATGGAATACCTGCTGCTTTCATGGACAATAATTCATAACGTTCTCCAAAGTTTCCGAACGTCATCAGAGCGGCCAGCAGAATGGCCAAAGGTAAGGAAATAGGAATAAGGGTTAACCCGGAATAGAAGAAGAACTGTGCAAGCACATTCATATCCAATCCCTTTCCTACCAATTCGTCTACATATCTCCATAAAAATTGCATCATGAAGATAAAAAGACAGATAAAAAAAGTACCACAAAAGAGTAATAAGAAACTCTTTAATACAAATATATCAAGTTTTTTTATGCGTAGCATTCCCTATATTCTCGTTATCTAATGTGCAAAATTAGTATAAAAAACGAAGAGGAAAACTATGTATTGTATATTTTTAAAGAATTATATACCAAAGACTCTTTTTAAAACATCTATTTGAGAATTCCATAGGCTTCTTGTATCATCTTCTTCGGTGGAGTCTACAAAATCAATTACTTCCAGCGAGTGGTCTTTTGTGAGTTCGTTGTAATGTATTTTAAATTCGAAATAGGTGCGAGGTTCTTCATCTGTCCAATGAAAGCGAATAAAAGATTCTGTACGGTTGTTGATGATTTCGGCGTCACGACTTTCAGTCTTTCCCCATTTGAAGATAAATTTCTTTCCTTCTTTTCTGACATCATCTGCAAACCATCTTTCCAGTCCGGAAGGAGTACTGATTGCTCCCCAAATAACACTTCCTGATGAAGGGTTTAAAGGGTATTCTATTTGGATTTTCTTTTTCATAGTTCTTTTTTTGTTTGTTAAATTTAAGTAACGGTGGCAAATTAAATTAATTTTTTGTATATAGCATAGTAAAATGATTATTTTTTATTTGCTTTTCTGTAATTATGGAAAGCGGTTAATCCTGAATGTGTTTTCTTGCGATTTTAAAAGGGAATGAGATTCATTTTGAATGAAAATTAAAAAAAAAGTGAGAAAAAAGTGAGCGTAATATTGTTTAATTCGAAAACTTGTTTTACCTTTGCACCCGCAATCGAGAAAGATGGCGGGATAGCTCAGCTGGTTAGAGCGCATGATTCATAATCATGAGGTCCCCGGTTCAATCCCGGGTCCCGCTACAAAGAAAGAGATTGCCGTTGGGTGGCTTCCACGCCTGGCGGTTTTTTAAAAGATGGCGGGATAGCTCAGCTGGTTAGAGCGCATGATTCATAATCATGAGGTCCCCGGTTCAATCCCGGGTCCCGCTACAAAGAAAGGGTGTTCCAGGTTTCTTTTGGAATACCCTTTCTTTTTGTGTA
>NZ_JBBKBS010000020.1:0-64077 GCF_037890285.1 Phocaeicola sp. HCN-40430 | reverse complement strand
TAATTAAAGAGATACCACATATAAAATCCATATACGAAACAGAAGGTATAGATGGAATAATCAAAAAATTCACCTCAGACAATGTGTTTAATGAAGATTTGACATTTCCTGAAATTGATTATATAATTTATCTCTTATTCCAACACGGCTTGTATTGCCGATTGGATCATTATGATGCCGTATACTATATCATGAATCAATAATTCCCACACTAAAAAATCTGTTCGAAAATGGCAAAAAGAATCGTTACAAGAATAGGCAATGTATTTTGCGCAGAAATTGAAGGAAAATTCAAATGCTTTTTCCAGTACATAGCAAAGGATATGACTCAACTGAACAGCTCTGTCATACGCGTGTTCAAAACACATTATCCCATGGAATATAAACCCGTTATAAACGATATAATAAAAGATGAGGTGGCATTTTATGCACATACCGTGTTAAGAGCGGGAATTTACTTTAATGCATGGTATAAAATAGGGACAGCAAAGGAATTAGGATTAGAAGGGCTACAGAAAATCTGGTTTGGATACACTCAAAGAGACACTACGGAAAAAATAGACGGACTTTGGACTATCATCCCTCTCAATCCTCTTGAGAACTGGTGGATATGGCATGCCAATGAACCGTTCATAAAAATTGGCACTCTTCCCAAAGAATATGAAAATCTAATAGAATTAGGTAGTGTATTTCCATACAATGAAATCGTAATGCGTATGAAAAGCGGATATTATATCTATACTCAAGTAGAATACGAAATTATAAAAAGGAAACCATTGCCGGATTACCACAGTTACCTGAAAAGAGAAGAAGATAAAACCATTGTATATTACCATTTTGTGGGTGACAGTTTACAGCAAAGACTTACTCTTTCCGAAGATGGCACAACTGTATTATCTGTAGAATCAGCGGGCAATCAAGATTCCAATATCGCCAGAATTAAATTTTATGATATCAATTGGGAATATGACCATTTTATATCCAAAGAAGAATTTGAAACTATATGGAAAGATGATTGATAAAACAAATACTACTCCCTTCGTACAGAATACGAAGGGAGTAGCATTTTAAATTACCGGGAGGTAAATTCTTGAATATTTATTGAGTAAAACACAAGTTGCCTTATTGAATAGAGGAAAACAAAAAACTTAAACATGTACAAGTCTTTTCCTTTAAATTTTATTTGGTATATAAAGGAAATAGACTTGTTCATATTTATTTACATTAGTATCCGTCCTCCGTATTTACGTTAATCCACTTCTTTATGCAAGGAAAATAAGTTTTTAAATTATTTTCTTTTATCTCAATTTCTTCTTTATTACCATTCATGTAAATAATTTCTAAAAGATAAGGAAATGCTGAAACTTTCATAGGATAAATAAAAGTAGCACTTGCCCATCTTGAATATTTTTTCCCTGGTTCAAAAGGTCCTGTAAGATTCAAAATTCTATGTTTTGTATGTTCTGCATTAGCATTTACAGCTCCAACAATATCACTTGATACAGCATCGCCAACTTGGTTTATACCGTAATAATGAACCCTTATATATTTAATTGGTATGTCAGATGTGATAGAGAACTTTGTATCTGTCATCTTTCTTCCCGGACAACAACCAAATGGAGAATCTTTGGCAAATTTAAACTTACTAAAAGATACTTGTGAATTTGCTGCAATGCAAATAAAACAGATGATAAATGGCAATATTCTTTTAACCGTAAACATGTATAGAAATGTATTTAATTAACGTGAGTTCGATGAATTATAAGTACTTGTAAAATTGGTGATTAGCGAAAATTGTTGTATCTTTATAGTGCTGAATTACAAAGATTTACAAACAATAATCGCTATGATCACCGAAAGCAAAGTTATAGAATTATTTTGTATGGCAGATGAATTCTGCAAGTTTTTTGATGCCATGATGACAAAATATACGCTTAAGCCGGTAAAAAAACGCAAATATCACCGTGATTCCACCATGTCCAAGGCAGAAATCATGCTCATCTTGATTCTTTTTCATGATTCGGGATACCGTTGTCTAAAGCATTTCTATCTGGAAAAGGTCTGCAAGCATATGCGGCATCTTTTTCCAAAGGTTGTTTCTTATAACCGTTTTGTTGAACTGGAAAAAGAGGTGGCTATCCCTCTGGCTCTGTTTATCAAGAAGATGCTTTTGGGCAAGTGCACAAGCATCAGCTTCGTTGACAGTACCCCCTTACGTGTATGCAAGAACCAGAGAATCCATATCCATAAAACGTTCAAGGGAATAGCACAAAGAGGAAAATGTTCCATGGGCTGGTTCTTCGGATTCAAACTGCATCTGATATGCAACGAGCGTGGAGAGCTTCTGAACTTCATGATTACTCCCGGAGATGTGGATGACCGTAAACCTCTTGAATACAAGTCTTTTGTGGAATTTATCTATGGGAAGCTTGTTGGTGATAAAGGATACATCGGCAAGAATCTGTTTGAAAGACTATTCGTTAACGGCATACAACTTATAACCAAACTGAAAAGCAATATGAAAGGAGCATTGATAACACTTTCAGACAAACTACTCCTCAGGAAACGAGCCATTATCGAAACCGTAAATGACGAACTCAAAAATATAGCACAAGTGGAACATTCAAGGCATAGAGCCTTTGATAACTTTATCGTCAACCTTCTTTCTGGTATTGCTGCATATTGTTGTTTTCCAAAGAAGCCGTGTATCAATGTTTCACGAACGGTTGACACACAGCTTGCATTGTTCTGAATTCGTCGAACTCACGTTATATTACCATTTTGTGGGTGACAGTTTACAGCAAAGACTTACTCTTTCCGAAGATGGCACAACTGTATTATCTGTAGAATCAGCGGGCAATCAAGATTCCAATATCGACAGAATTAAATTTTATGATACCAATTGGCGATATGGACATTTTATATCCAAAGAAGAATTTGAAACTATATGGAAAGATAATTGATATCTAATCTTACATAAATAAGGAAAAGATTCAGCGAAAGTAAACCCAATATAACTCATTCGTGATAATAAAGGTAGCTGCTTAAATTTTAGGCAGCTATCTTTTTAAAATCTGTCGATACACTGCCGAATAAAATATTAACTTTGCTGACACAGTTTAATTTACATCCTCTATGAAGAATGCCTTATTTATATTTATACTGACCGTTTTCGCTAATTTAAAACTACAAGCAATAACTCCACAAATTCATCATATAGACAGTATTCTTATACATTATGTGGATTTTAATCTCATGACAACAATTGGAATCAACTGTAATAATTTTGAGTCCTCTTTACCTTATGAAAAGGTCATATTGCGCGACTCAATATACCTTACCGAGTTTAAGAAAATGTTACTAAAAGATAAATACACAACTGAATATCCTGTTGATGTTAGATGCAAAATCTATATGTTTACTCCAAAAGGAGTAGAAGTTACATGTATAGGAAATCATAGTTTACAATACAGGGACAGCCTTTATGAAATCAATCATTTGTTTATTGATAAAATAAAAGAGTTTATTTCAAAGGGAGAGAACGTGCTAAACGATACAATAATACAGCATTTTCCTCTTTTACTCATGAAAAAATCACTTTTTTATGACAGCATCAGACAAAGATGCCTGCCTTTTATGAAAAAAGAAAAAATGGATACTTTAAAAATTCTAATTGATTTCTATATTGACAGACAAGGAAATGCTATAGACATAACGGTCAAAGGATGGAGAAAGCAATCCATTCCTATTACCTTACAAAATGAAATAATAGCTTTATTCCAAGAAAAATTCAAATGGTCTCCGTCCGAAAGTCGCCCTTATAAAATAAAACAAATATTACCTTTAACTTTAATCGGGGAATAGATGCACAACGAAACATACGAACAGAAAAGAAGAAGATTATTTGGCAAAGTCAATTACCTACCAGAGTATTTAAATACTCTAAGACGAATTCTAAAAACTGAGGTTACAACCAATCAGCTATTAAGCATCGTAGATACGGATGATTTTTTATCACGAAATAAATCTTGGTTATGTGTATACAAAGAAACAATTCCTTTTGAGGACAAAAGGAAATTAAAGGAAATTGTACACTCTATAACTCAAGATGAAAATGTACCATATTTCATTTGGTTGGACCAAAGTACAAATTGTGGATTATACATGATTCCAAATCTATCTGCTTTTAATTGGGATTTCAAATTTGATGATGATCCAAATGGAATAATCATCCTCACAAGACAAGATGGTAGAGAAGAAATTGTATTAGACTTTTATGAAGAAGACGACCAAAATCTCTTAGATATCAAGTTGAAAATAAAAATGGAATAAAGAATTTGAAACTATATGAAAAGATGATTGATAAAACAAATACTACTCCCTTCGTACAGAATACGAAAGGAGTAGTATTTTAAATTACCGGGAGGTACGTCCAGCGCACTTGATGCTCTTCAACCCCAAACATCTATTGACGCACAGGGAAATCCATTCCCGGCTTCTGGAGCAATTCCAAGGCTTTTTGCATGCTGCTGTTCTGTGTATGAATCACCTGGAAGTACTCACTCATATTCCAAAGATCGCGGGCTATCAATGCCTTCATCTGTGTTTTGAGAAGAGGAAGAGCGGTTTGATACTCTTCTTCCTTATAAACGGCTCCCACAGACTTACCTATTTCCTTCAGTTCTTCCAGCATGGCAGGAGTTATCTGAAACTCCTTGTTAAAGCGTTTAAAGGTTTTATACTGTTTCAGCCATTCGGTACGATGACGGTCCATCAGTTTCAGATTGAGTTGCATGATGGCTCCCTTATCGCGCAAAGCCAGATAATAATCGGTATACATCGTGGTATCTATCGGAACAAAATAGTCGGGCATAATACCACCTCCCCCATATACAGTCCGTCCCAACTTATGAGTGGTATATTTGAGCGAGTCGGGAAAATGAATGCTGTCTGCACTCAACATTTCTCCGCGGTTGTAACGGTCTATCAAGTCGCGGTTGTATTGTTCGATGCTTTCGTAGGGTTTCTGTATGCAGCGTCCCGAAGGTGTGTAATAACGGGCTACTGTAAGGCGTATCATAGAGCCGTCTGGCAAATCGACCGGACGTTGCACCAGTCCCTTTCCAAAGGTACGACGGCCTACAATCATTCCACGGTCCCAGTCTTGCACCGCACCCGACACAATCTCGCTGGCAGAAGCCGAAAACTCATCGACCAATACAATGAGACGGCCTTTGCGGAAGCGTCCGTTTCCTTCGGCACGGAACTCGGAACGGGGGTTTCTCCGTCCTTCGGTGTAAACTATCAGCTCTTTCTTGTCCAAAAACTGGTTGGCAAGGTCGATAGCAGCATTGAGATAACCGCCTCCATTGCCTTGCAAATCGAGAATCAGATCTTTCATTCCCTGTTTTTGCAAAGAAGAAAGGGCTTCGGAGAATTCTTTTCCCGTAGTAGCTGCAAAGCGGTTGATACGGATGTAGCCTGTTTTATCGGTAACCATGTACGAGGCATCCAGACTGTATACAGGTATCTTGTCGCGCTTGACGGTAAACGAAAGCAGTTCGTCTACTCCCCTACGCATAATTTTCAGATTGACTTCTGTTCCTTTCTTTCCACGCAAGCGGCGCATCACTTCTTCGGTACTCATCTTGACACCTGCTATCAGGGTATCGTTTACCTGAATGATACGGTCGCCTGCCAGAATACCTGCTTTCTCGGATGGACCTCCGGATACCGGCTGAATGACGAACAGGGTATCGGTAGCCATATTGAACTGGATGCCGATGCCGTCGAAATTGCCTTGCAACGGTTCGTTCAGCTTACGCACTTCCTCGGGATTGGAGTAAGTGGAGTGTGGATCGAGTTGTTCCAGCATACTGACAATGGCTGTTTCCACCATCTTGTCTTCGTCTACCTTATCGACGTACAAATTGGCTATGGCAAACTCTGCCAGCTGGAGCTTGCGGGAAGGGGAATCGAGAAGTTTATTCTGAGCCAGAAGAATCTGGCTGAACAAACAAAAGAGAAAAAAACAGAGATATTTACTTGCTTTCATACTTTTATATCTTGAAGTGAGAGCGTAAAGGTACAATAAATTCAAAATAGCAGCGTATATTACAGAGAATAAAATAAAAATGCCATTCCGGACAAAGGAAGATACCTTGTCGGGAATGGCATTTTTGACTGTGTATGATTTCAAGGATTAATTCTGGGCAAGAGCAGCATCCAGCAGTGCCTTGATATTGGCTTTATCGGAAGGTACCGGTGCATAAGCATTGATAATCTTGAAGTCTTTGCCGATGACCAGAAAACGGGGTATATAGAGTACACCCCACTGACTGCGGATGTTGGGATCGACTGTGTTATACTGTGTCAGCTCTTTCTTGTGCATCTTGATATAATCTAACCAGGCTTTTTTATTTGTATCGGTAGAAATCGGTACAAAAACGATGTCTTTTCCCTGGTATTCTTTACTCAGTGACTCGAAATGAGGAGATTCGGCACAACACGGACCGCACCATGTTGCCCATAAATCTACATATAAAACCTTTCCTTTCAAGTCGCTTAAATGGCATACCTTACCGTTTACATCTTTCATCTCGATATCGAAGGCTAGCTGTCCGGGAAGTAATCGGGAAGCCTGTTTCAGCTTCGCTTCTACTTCTGTAGCAAATTCTGCATGCTTCATTGTAGCAATGTATTGGCGGACACTGTCTGCTATCTGTGTATTGATTTCTTTTCTTAAAATATCAACATATTTCTCTGCATCGTAGAGTTCTTGGGTCTTGGCAGACAATGTTATACCTTTTCCCCACTCTGTATCAGACTCGCCTGCTATGTATCCCAACACATCGCGTACTACTGCTACATCAAGATATTTGTCTTGATTAAGCTGTGAAAAAATAGGTTGTACATAAGGGGTAAGCTGGCTTCTAAATTCATCATACATAGCCTTGGCTTCCTCTCTGGTCTTGGCTTTATACATCATACCAGAATAACCGGCATAACTGATATAGCTATTTAATACATCGGCTTTGATACGCATTGTTTCCAGTTCCTTGAACTCGGAAGAAACGCTGTCGAGTGCATCTAACTGCTGCTGACGTACCTGAGCCAGACTGTCTACCAATGCTTTGGTGGAAGCAAAGTCTTTTCTTAAATTTCGTCCTGCCTCTAAAAAGGAGCCTCCTTTAGGGAACAGACGATACTTCATATAATTATTGGCTATTGCTCCTTTTCCCTGAAATTCTGCTTCTTTATTGTTGGGAGTTATTTTTACAGTCATATCATCGCCTGGGGTGAGATATAATGTATTGCGGCTGATGGAATAGTAAGTAGGTTCGGTAATGGTAACAATTGTATCGAAACGGCCTTCTGCATCGGTTATCAAATGTATATCGCGACTGTCGCCCAACATACTTGCCGCACCATCGTATTTCATGGTTACTTCTGTACTGCCCATATCAATGAGCTGACCTTTTAAATGGACTGTAGTGGGCTGTTCTTTTGCCTGCTCTGTACAGGCTGCAAAGGCTATGGTTCCCATAGCTAAAAAATAAGCAATCTTTTTCATCTTATCGATTATTTCTTTTGAATGTATGATTCTACTGTTTGATATATATCTTCGCCACGCAAATCTTTTGCAATAATTACTCCGGAGGGATCTACCAATATGATATGAGGGATTCCTACAATGCAATAACGTTCCATCAAAGGACGGATTTCTTTTCTCGGTACTATAATCTGATTCCAGAAACTTTTATCTTCGTCTATAGCCCTTAACCAGTCTTCTTTACTGTAATCGGAAGAAACTCCCAGTATGGTAAAGTTCTTATCTTTAAAGGCATCGTATACTTTCTGAAGATGAGGGGTTTCCAGGCGGCACCAATGACATCCGGAACTCCAGAAATCGACCAATACATAACGGCCTTTGAAGTTGTCTAAAGAAACTTGCTTGCCATTGGCATCGACTCCTTCAATAAAGGGGGCTTTGCTTCCTATGGCGCACTTTCTGAAGCGTTCCAAAGTATCGGTAATACGAGAATAGAACACCATCTGACGGGCCTCATCCGGATATTCCTGCAAATGCTGAAATACTGTATCGATTGCTCCTACCGTATTGAATGTTTGATTCTGAAAACGGTAAGTATAATACAGATAAAGTCCAAAGGCGGTATGCTGTTCCTTTAATATAGCCTGGTCAATAAACAGGCGGGACTGTTCTCTGCTCTTGTCGTAATAAGGCATAGACTCTGTTTTAATCTTTGCCATCAGTGCTGTATCACCTTTATCGCGTGCAGCATAGAAAGCACGGTCTAACGAATCCAGCATTACCTTATTGCCTGCAACGTTCAATCCGTGTACAAAAGATGTATACCGTTCGTTCAAAGAAGAACCTTCGACCTGTAAATCCAGTTCCTCGTAATCGCCTTGACGTACGGTAACCTTCATGGGTACAGGTTCAATAAAGAGCTTTGCAAAATGAGTGACCCGGGACATTTCCTGATTCTCTAAAGCCAGTGCATACAAACCAGACTTCAAACTGTCCAGAGAATATGTAAAGGTTCCGTCTTTTACCGGTATGGCAGCTTCTTTTTCCAATGTTCCATACCAATCGTTTGTAACCTGATAAAGGTATAACGAATCAGCCTGTATGGCATCTAATGTTCCCTCCAGTACAGGAGATTGCATCTGGCATCCACTGATCAGCAATGCCGATACAACTCCCATACTCCAGTATTTTATTTTCATATCAAAATCTTATTTTTATGTCAGTCTCTAGGATTATCCGGCATATTCGGATTGTAACGCAATACGGTAGGCGGTATAGGCAATACATACTTGGGTGAATTAGGCTCAAGTTTGTATGCTGTTCCATTGATTGTATGAGTGATTGTTTTTGCAAATTCCGGCTCGCGGTTCAAGCGTTTCAAGTCAATCAGACGTGTACATCCCACCATTGTCAACTCTCGCCTTCTTTCTTCCAACACAATACGCAATGCTTCGGCATTGTCTTTTGCACTTAATGCTTTATTGTTCAGAATACGGTTGTCGCGCAAGGTATTGATATAGTTCATTGCTTGGTCTTTCGATCCGATACGAGCCTCACACTCTGCTGCAATCAGATAGATTTCGGGAGTACCCATCGCTACATTGAAACTTACATAGGGAGCATACAGATCTGCTTCACAGGTTACAGTACCCAGCCTTCTTGTAAAATAGAGCAAGAAACGCTTGTCGTTCTCCTGATCGTAGAGGGACAATAAATCCTCGGAACCATATACGGAAGCGTTGACACCATATACATAAGGCATCTTACGAATATAGATGTTTTCCGGGCTGTCTGCCAATTCCCGAGGCAAATCGGTACGGCCGAAGTATTGTTCCGGATTAACGACATTGTATTGACGCAAATCCAATAACGAAGAGTTGTTCTCCAACGAAAGACGGGCATTGTCCAATGCTTTCTGATAATCGCCCATATACAGATACATACGGGCAAGCATACCATAACCTACAGGTTTGGAAGCACGATAGGCATTGAGTAATGGACGATCGGGCAAATTAGGGGCAGCCTGATCCAAATCGCTTTTTATCTGGTCGTACACCTCCTGAACGGTAGCACGAGTCAAATTGGTTTTATTAATGTCTTTATCCAAGCTCAGAGGCACTCCCAAATCCGTAGAAGCTGTTTGGGGATCATAATGTTTTGCATAGGCATTGACCAGTGTCAGATATTCAAAAGCACGTCCAACCAGCGCTTCGGCCAACACTTCCTTTTTATGTTTCTCCGTAGAACCGGTAGACTGCATTATATCCGAGATTATTACATTATAGGTATAAATGCGCTGATAAGAATAATTCCACAAGCCATCATCTTCTCCATCTCCAAATACCTTGGAATCGAAGGTATACAAGCGCTGCTGAGGAAGCTCCATACCGTTGAATCCTCCTGTCATATCATCATCTTCGAAAAGAAGAATGTCATCGGTCATATAAATAGGATAAGATTCTGAAGCTTTCATCAATTGAGCATCATTGAGCAATGCTTCATAGTCATCACATGTTTCAGGAATGACAATTCCTTTGGGCTTAATATCCAAGAAATCATTACAAGCTGTAAGGGAGAAACATAAAGCAGCCCCTAAAAACAATATTTTTTTATTCATAAGAGTATTCAATTAAAAATTAACAGATAAACCTAATGTATAAGTAGTAGGGTTAGGCAATGTCAATTGACCTCTTCCATAACCACCCGTAGCTGAATAAGCTTCCGGATCAATATCACCGTTGGCAGCCCACCACCATGCGTTGCTTATCTGACAAATCACAGAAGCAGACTCTATTGCATATTTACGTAACCATTTCTTAGGCAAATTATAGCTAAGAGAAATGTCACGAAGTTTAATATAATCGGCACGTTTGACGTGTACATCGGCAGAATACCATGCCTGAGCATTGGTATAATACATATTACGGTTGAATGCCGGTCCAACTCCCGGAATATTTTCATCTCCCGGTTTTCTCCAATGATTCAAGTTTACACGATTCAAATTGGCACTAGGAGCACCAGACAGATAAGAAGAAGTGATGTCACGCATTACATGACCTCCATAGTACACGAACATGAAAGACAAATCAAAGTCTTTATAACGGAAGAAGTTCTTCAACGATGCCGAATACTTCGGAGTACGTGTACCGGAATAAACCAAATCTTCTACAGAACTTACCTGAGAAACTTTGTTTCCATCCTTGTCGTATACCAACACACTACCATCTTCCGGGCTTAGTCCTGCATACCGGTAACTGAACAAACTGTTCAACGGATAACCTACTGCAGCTACATTGTAAGCAGAGTAATTGAATACACTTTCCTTTGTTCCTTCCAGATTAAGCAGTTTGTTCTTGTTATAACTAAACGTAAAATTAGTACCCCAAGTAAAGTCTTTAGTTTCAAGATTAATACTTTGCAAAGAAATTTCTACACCACGGTTGTACATAGTACCATAGTTCTGCAACAAAGTAGACCAACCCAATGTAGGATCTGCATTACGATATCCTAACAAGTCTGTAGTATATTTATGATAGAAATCAATACTACCACTTAAACGGGAACGGAAAATTGAAAAGTCAACACCCACATTGGTAGAAGATGTCTTCTCCCAACGCAACTGATCATTGGGCGGATTGGAAATAGTAGAACCAATACCGTTTACCCAACTATTATAACCTGTATTTTCAATACTCAAATAAGGACCTGCACTCTTGGGAACATTACCACCAATACCGTATGTAAGACGTACATTCAAGCGGTCAATCCATTCCTGGTCTTTCATAAACTCTTCGTTACCCAACTGCCAGCTTCCTCCGACAGACCATAAAGGACGATACTGATATTTAGGATCAGTACCAAATAAATTGGACTGGTCTATACGCATACTTGCTGTCAAAGCATAACGTTCGTCGTACGTATAAGAACCATTTAAATAAAATGATACATAACGGTCTTCATCGTATCGCAAATAATTATAGTCAGTATAACTCCAATTAAAATAACCATTCAAAGATTCTGTTCCGTTCAAAGGCTCAAATATCAATGGATTGATAGGAGTAAATGCCAGACTATTATCATCGTAACCTAAATAATAAGCATTGGTAGAAGATGAACGAACCAATCTGCGTTCTGCACCCGCCAAGGCTGTTACATTATGTTTTTCTTTAAAAATACGATTGAAGTTCAACTGACCACGTAATGTATAAGCATAAATATCTCCTCTGTTTTCCGACAACTGCCCGCCTTTAGGTATATTCAAAGTAAGCGTCTGACTTGCGGCATCGTATTGAGCAGCATTATTTACCATACTTCTGACTTGATAAGACTCGCCATTGTACAATGTACGATTCTTGCTAAAAGTACTTTCTGTCTGATATTTCAAGTCAAATGTAAGACCTTCCATCAATTTAAAATTCAAACCTGCAAAAATACGATAATAGTTGCTGTTGTTTTCATAGTTTTCCAACGAACGGTTATTAATCGGATTGTAGTGTTCGTCCATCAATCCAATGGAGAGCAAACGATTCAATTCATAATCAGATTTTCCTGTCTGCCAGTTCAAAGCATTTCCAGCCTCATCTCTTAGCATATAGTAACTGGGATAGCTTTGCATCAAAGACACATAGCTGCTTTCTGCTCCTGTATCTCCCTTGCTTTTTGTAAAACTACCGGAAACACCCACATATGCCGACAGCCAATTAAAGAACTGCATATCATCCTTTACATTGAAACCCAAGCGGCTGGAACTTTGATATCTTTGATTACCATAGTCACCGGTATAATTGACAGATGCTATATAGCGGTTCTTTTCTGTTCCACCTGAAATAGACACATTATGCTGGTGTACAATACCTACCCGGGCAAATTCATCTTCCATCTGTTTCCGGTTATCCAACGTACGATAAGGCACTAATGCATCCGCAAGTTGCTGATCGGACAATTGCCCTTGTTCATGTTGATAAAGCAAAGAAACTACAGGATTTAAAGAACTTCGCTTATTAAGGTTTTCATAATCTGTATGATAGTAATTGAATCCCTCTATCTGCATATCCACCAATTCAGAGCTACTCATTAAATTCAAATAGTCCAAATCGGGTTTGGGAGTAAACTTTACACTTCCATCATAAGTTACACGGGTTTTACCCTGCTGACCACGCTTGGTTGTAATTACAATAACTCCATTTGCTGCTCTCGCACCATAAATAGAACTTGCTGCAGCATCTTTCAGCACTGTTATATTTTGTACGTCAGAAGGGTTTATAGAAGACAAATCACCTTCAAAAGGCATGCCATCTACCACATAAAGAGGAGTTGTTTTTTCATTAATAGTGGTAATACCACGAATGACTATGGATTCATCGCTGTTTGCAGTACGATTGATACCAGCCACCATTCCTTCAATACGAGACATAATATTAGTCTCCAATTTTCCCTTTGTGCTCTTCTCTGTCAATACCGAGTAAGCACCTGTTGCACGTTCTTTCGATAAAGTCTGGTAACCAGTTACTACCACATCTTCCAACATGGTAGTATTGGAACTCATTTCGACATTGATGACTGTTTGAGAAGATTTTACTTTTATCTCCTTGTTCTCCATTCCAACAAAAGAAAAAACCAATGTTTCACCTGGAGCTACTTTCAATACATACTTTCCATCAATATCGGTTATCGTACCACGTCCTGTTCCTTTCACAATTACGTTGGCACCTATAATGGGTTCTCCATTCTCATCAGTAACACAACCTTTTACAGTTAATGTTTTATCAATTGATATACTATTTACAGAATTTAAACCACTTGCTTGTACTTCCAAAGGAATATTCGTACAAGTCATAAACGTGAGTACAGCCATCCCCCCAAACAGCAATCTACGATGCTTGTCGGCACCAATGTGTTTCTTCTTCATAAATCCACTTCCTCCTTAATTTAATTTATCTAAAAAAGTTTACATCTATTGTACATAACAGATAATTAATATTACACGAAATAAAACAACGAATAGTAAATAAATAGTCGATATTAATTAATAATTAAACAACACAAGCCAACATTAATATTACTTTCTATTTCAAAAGAGCCGCCAATTTAAATAAAATAATATAAAGACACAAAAAAATTCCTCAAGAAATGTAATGATACATAAAAAGTCATTTTACATTTCTTGAGGAATATTACCTCACAAGATTATTTTATCTACTACAAATTAATATCCATGCCCTCCGGCAAGAAAGGGGTTACGTCTTTTCCGAACTGAAGAAGCTCGCGAACGATAGTGGAGCTTACTGAAGTAAGTTCCGGTTCTGTAAAAAGCAGAATGGTTTCAATACCCGAAAGTTTACGGTTGATATCGGCAATGGTTTCTTCGTACTCGAAATCGCGCACGGTACGGATACCACGAATGATGACTTTTGCTTCATGTTGCAAAGCAAAGTCGACGGTCAGCCCATTGTAGGCTTCCACCTTTACACGAGGTTCATTCGCATAGAGTTTCCGAATCATTTCTACTCTCTTTTCCGTAGGAAAACAGGTCCGTTTGCTTTCATTGATACCAATACTGATAATTACCTCATCCATAAAGGTCAGTGCACGCTGCACTACAGAATAATGCCCGATAGTAAACGGATCGAATGTACCGGGAAATATGGCTCTTTTCATTTTCAAACAATATCTTCTTCTACTACCAGGTTATCAATAATAAAATTCTGACGTTCCATGGTATTCTTACCCATATAGAAAGCCAACAATTCTTTCACAGCATCGGTTTTGCGCAAGGTAACCTGCTCCAGACGCATATCTTTGCCAATGAAGTTACGGAATTCATCCGGCGAAATTTCTCCCAAACCTTTGAATCGGGTGATTTCCGGATTAGGTCCCAGCTTCTCGATAGCCGCCAGGCGTTCGTCTTCCGAATAACAGTAAATCGTTTCGTATACTCCTTTTTTACGGTTGCGCACACGGAACAGAGGGGTCTGCAGGATGTATACATGCCCTTTCTTTATCAAATCGGGGAAGAACTGAAGGAAGAAAGTAATCATCAGCAGACGAATATGCATACCGTCGACATCGGCATCGGTTGCTACAATTACTTTATTATAACGCAAACCGTCCAGTCCGTCTTCAATATTCAGAGCAGCCTGCAAAAGGTTGAATTCTTCGTTCTCGTACACCACCTTCTTGGTCAGTCCGTAAGAGTTGAGCGGTTTACCGCGCAAACTGAATACTGCCTGCGTATTGACATCGCGGCTCTTGGTAATAGAACCACTTGCAGAATCTCCCTCGGTAATAAAGATAGAACTTTCCAGACGCGGGTCGTCATCCTCGTCTTTCTTGGCTCCTTTTACATCATTCAGATGTACACGGCAGTCGCGCAATTTACGGTTGTGCAAATTGGCCTTTTTGGCACGCTCGCGAGCTATCTTGGTCACACCGGCAATGGCTTTACGCTCTTTTTCCGACTCCTGAATCTTCTGTAGCAGGATTTCTGCCACATCGGTATGCTGATGCAGATAGTTGTCTACCTTTTCCTTGATAAAGTCGCCAATGAACTTATTGACACTGATTCCGGAAAGCGGATACGGATTTCCATCGGAGTCTTTCTCCGGTGCCATAGTCAGCGAACCCAACTTAATCTTGGTCTGACTTTCGAATGTAGGCTCAATCACATTAATGGCAATGGCTCCCACCAGCCCGTTACGAATATCCTGAAACTCCAGGTTCTTTCCGTAAAACTCCTTGATGGTACGTGCGATATGTTCCTTGAACGCACTCTGATGTGTACCACCCTGTGTAGTATGCTGTCCGTTTACAAACGAGTAATATTCTTCACCATATTGCGGACTATGAGTAAAGGCAATCTCAATATCCTCATCCTTCAGATGGATAATAGGATACAATCCCTGCGCTGTCATATTATCGTTCAGCAAGTCTTCCAACCCGTTACGGCTGACAATACGATGATGGTTATAATAAATGGACAAACCGGTATTCAGATACGTGTAATTACGCAACATGGTTTCGATGAATTCCGGACGGAAGTGATAATTCAGAAACAGTGTATTGTCGGGTTCGAAAAAGATATAAGTACCACGCTCCTCATCGGTAGGTTTGGTTACATCGCTAATAAGGTTACCTTTTTCGAATATAGCCTCACGCATCTGTCCGTCGCGCACACTGCGTGCCACAAAGCGGGCACTCAGCGCATTGACAGCCTTGGCACCTACTCCATTCAGACCGACACTCTTCTTGAATGCCTTTGTATCATATTTACCTCCGGTATTCAGCATCGACACCGCATCGACAAGGCTTCCCAAAGGAATACCTCGACCGTAGTCGCGCACCGATACGCGCAGATTGTCCTCCATCTGGATATCAATCCGCTTTCCTGCTCCCATCTTGAACTCGTCAATACTGTTGTCGAGTACTTCCTTGAGCAACACATAAATACCGTCTTCGGCTTGTGAACCGTCTCCCAAACGACCAATATACATACCCGGACGGGTACGTACATGTTCCATATCGCTCAGGTGGCGGATGTTCTCCTCGGTATAGGAAACAGAGCTATTTTGTTGTTCGTTCAATTCTTCCATACGATTTCTTTTAAGTTGACGAAAGGACCTCTCTTGCCAATTGTCCATTATCAATTGTCCATTCTTAACGGTCAATACTCTTACGGAAAGCACGACGGCGCTTATGCTGTACAGATTCGAACGCACTCCATTGTGCCTGCACTTTCTTGTTCAGTTCAAGTTCAGGATTACTTTCTCCATATTTAAAGCCCATTTTCTGATAAGTAGGAACCAAATCATAGAAAAGCAATGCGTTTACTCCCTTGCTCTGATACTCCGGCTTCACTCCTACCAACAGCAAATCGAGCACATCGGGTTTCTTTACAAACAAAGTTTTCAACAAATGAAACCATCCGAAAGGAAGCATCTTTCCCTTGGCTTTCTGCAAGGCTTTAGACAGAGAAGGCATCGAAATACCCACTGCAACCAATTCTCCGGCCTCGTCTTCTACCAGTGAAACCATACGAAGGTCGATAAGAGGAAGATAAGTCTTGATATATTGATTAATCTGCCCCTGTGTCATCTTGGAATAGCCATACAAAGGAGCATAAGCCTCATTTATCAAATCGAAAATCTTCTGACCGTAATTCTTTTCTTTGATTTCGCTACGTTTCAGTTTCTTGATTTTCAAATTATATTTCTGAAGGATAATTTCCGAAATACGGACAAACTTTTCAGGCAGTTTATCGGGCACAGTCAGCTTATATTCTACCCAATCGGCTTCTTTCTCAAAGCCCAGACGTTCCATATGCTGGGGATAATAAGGATAATTGTAAATGGTCGACATCGTACTCAGCTGGTCGAATCCTTCTACCAACATTCCTTCTGCATCAAGGTCGGTAAAGCCCAACGGCCCTACAATAGCCTCCATTCCGCGTTCTTTTCCCCATGCTTCTACAGTATCAAGCAAGGCTTTCGACACTTCCGGATCATCCACAAAATCAATCCATCCAAAGCGGACTTCCTTCTTGTTCCATGTCTCATTCGCACGACGGTTAATAATGGCAGCCACACGACCTACCAGCTTATCATCTTTGTAAGCCAGGAAATAATCTGCTTCGCAAAACTCAAATGCAGCATTCTTTTCTGTACTGAATGTACCTACCATGTCATCGTACAGGTCGGGAACTGAATAAGGATTGTTTTTATAGAGTTCGTAGTTGAAACGAATAAAACGCTTAAGGTCTTTTTTATTACTTACTTTTTTAATTAGAATGGCCATCTGTTCATTATGCTTGAAATTTCAAGCGGTAAAGATAATATTTTTTATCCGAAGAATAATTTTAATTCTTTCATTTTCGTACCTAACCGCCTGATAATAGGCTTGCGATGGACCGATTAGAGCTTATTGCTGCATAATGAGCCAAGCCGTATAGACCACATAGCAAATCACCAGCAAGGCTCCCTCAATACGGGTAATGGTCCGCTTTTTAAAGAACCAACCTACCAGCCAGAAGAGTACAGAAGAAGCTACCAGTACGGCAATGTCTACATTGTTGATGTTTCCCATCGGAAGTGGAGAGATGCTTGCACTGATTCCCAAAACAAAGAAAAGGTTGAACAGATTGCTGCCTATTACATTACCGATGGCAATGCCCGGATTCTTTTTCAAGGCTGCTGTTACAGAAGTAGCCAGTTCAGGCAAGGAGGTTCCTCCCGCTACCAGTGTCAAGCCAATCACAGATTCGCTTACGCCCAAGGCACGAGCTACCCCACTGGCTCCATCTACAAACCATTGTCCACCGAATATCAGTCCGGCCAAACCTCCCACAATATACAGAACAGATTTCCAGACGGGCAATTCCTTGACTTTCTGCTCTTCCTCCTGTCCTTCTCCATTGCGGGCAATGGCAAACGTGTAGCGCATGAATATCAGGAAAAATCCCAGCAGTACCAATCCGTCGATACGGCTGATGACATTCTTCTCACCCCCGTCCAGCCATACATCATTGGCAAAGCAGGCAAACATCAGTGCCGAAAGGATAACCAGTGGTATCTCCTTGCTCATCGTACCTTTTCCTACCTGTATCGGAAGAACCATGGCTGTACAGCCGATAATCATCAGTACATTGAAGATATTGCTTCCCACTACATTACCAATAGCCATCTCTGCACTTCCCTGTATAGACGAAAGTACACTGATAACCAGTTCCGGAGCCGAAGTTCCGAAAGCGACTATGGTAAGTCCGATGACCAGATCGGATATATGAAAGCGCTTGGCTACTGAGGCTGCTCCATCTGTCAGCCCATTTGCCCCCAAAAGAATCAAGGCAAGTCCGCCTATCAAAAGAAAAATATTGAGTATCATCGTTTTTTAAATATATATTTCCGGCCAAAGATAATTATTTCCATTCGGAAAACGAAAGACTAATGCACTTCAGGCAAAGCAAGCAACATTCCTACCACTTCTGCATAGTTTTTCTGTCCGTCTGATATGCGGTTTCCTTTCAGATAGAATTCGTAGACAGCAGACTGTATCTTGCCCAACATTCGGCTGTAGCGTTCATCCCAATAGGCCCGTTCTGCTTTCAATTGGGCAATGACTTCCGGACGGAGCGTGTTTGCCCAAGCCTGATAATCGGACTCACCAAGTAGCATACGTGCATTAAAAATTACATACGGAAGGATTCCGAAATAGCCGCTATAGCGTACAAAAGAGCGGTGAGAACGGGTACAAATCTGATAAGCCCAGTAATTGGCTTCTGCTTCACTGCTGATACCCAGCAGGTGCGACAACTCATGCGCATAAGTGAAAGGATATTGCACGGGGAGCAGTTCGCGGTTGACATGCGACTCGGCAAAGAACGGCCCCATATAGCCCAACACACCGACTTTGGAATACAGGATATTGAAGCAAGTATATTTAGGATGCTGAAAATCGTAAGGAACTGTCAGACCGAAACGGGACGGCACAGTACGATACAATTGCTTGATATGCCGGTGAATGTCTTCTCTCTCCTCTTCTGTTTCAGTACAGTAAGAAGCATTCAGGCTATCTGTATACTCACTCAAAAACTGTTTGAACTCTGCTTCGTGATAAGCACGGGGAGCTACTTCTGCACGCTGATAAAATCCGTCACGGAAATAGTTATTTCCCCATCCCCAATAAAACCAGACATAAATCCACAGTACCATTTCTCCCTCAACAAGCAAAAGCGAACGCCACTTCCTGCCATGCTTCCGTGCCCAAAACGGATATGCAACCAGAAGTACAGCAGCCAAAACTACCAGCCACTCGTCTAACGAAAAGGGTATCCACGAGGTAATCCACGATAAGACCAACGAAACCGAAGGGTAAATGCAACGGGCATACCACTCGCCTGCAGCAGGTATGAAACGGAAAACGATTACTCCCAATAAGAGGAGCATCAAAAGTATTCGCCGGATAAAAAGGTATTTATGCTTTTTCATGGAAACAAAAATAACTGATTCTGATGAAAGTTACCTCATTTTTTGATAAGATAGGATGCGGCTCGGCATTACTTTCGCTCAAAAGCAAGCTTTGGCTTGGTACTGCGCTCGCCTTTCACTATTTTTTCATAAAATAGGATGCGGCTCGGCATTACTTTCGCTCAAAAGCAAGCGTTTGGCTTGGTACTGCGCTCGCCTTTCACTATTTTTGTCCGGATAATTCATGGGCAAGTATCAGTTGCATGCATTCTGTTTGCTTGCTGAACCATAAACTTAAAAACCTAAAGACAATGGTATTAAACTATATCTGGATTACCTTTTTCATTGCTGCCTTTGTGGTGGCAGCCATCCAACTGATTTTCTTCGGCAATACGGAAGTGTTTCCCACTATCATCAACTCTACGTTCGAGTCGTCGAAAACTGCATTCGAAATCTCGCTGGGACTGACCGGTGTACTTTCTCTCTGGATGGGTATCATGCGCATCGGCGAACAGGGAGGAGTCATCCGGCTATTTTCACGTCTTCTTTCTCCATTGTTCTGCAAACTGTTTCCCGATATTCCCAAAGGACATCCGGTAACAGGAAGTATCTTTATGAATCTGGCAGCCAATATGCTGGGACTGGACAATGCCGCCACTCCTTTGGGACTGAAAGCCATGGAGGGACTTCAAGAATTGAACCCGAAAAAAGACACAGCAAGCAATCCCATGATTATGTTTCTGGTACTGAATACCTCCGGACTCACCCTGATTCCTATCAGTATCATGGTATATCGGGCACAATTGGGAGCTGCCCAGCCTACCGATGTATTTGTTCCCATCCTGCTGGCTACTTTCTTCTCTACACTGGCCGGAATCATTGCCGTGAGTCTGTATCAGCGTATCAACTTACTCAACCGGACAATTCTGTTGTTTTTGGGAGGAACCAGTCTTTTCATTGCAGGCATCATCTACCTCTTCAGTACCTTGTCGCGCCAGCAGATTGATGTGTATTCTACTACGACAGCCAATGTATTTCTGTTTGTCATTATCATAGGATTCATCGTAGCAGGAATGCGCAAGAAAATCAATGTATACGATGCATTTGTAGAAGGTGCCAAAGAAGGATTTACCACTGCCGTACGTATCATTCCTTATCTGGTCGCTATTCTGGTAGCAATCGGAGTATTCCGTGCTTCGGGATGCATGGACTTCCTGATACAGGGAGTGGCCAGCCTCATCAGTCTGTGTGGAATAGACAGCGACTTTACCGGTGCACTGCCTACCGCCCTGATGAAACCTTTAAGCGGAAGCGGAGCAAGAGGACTTATGATTGATGCGATGAAGACGTATGGAGCCGATTCGTTTGTGGGCCGCCTGTCGTGCATCTTCCAGGGGTCTACCGATACCACATTCTATATTCTGGCAGTTTACTTCGGCAGTGTAGGTGTGACTAAAACGCGACATGCTGTTCCCTGTGGATTACTTGCCGATCTGGCCGGAATTACTTCTGCTATTTTTATCTGTTATTTGTTCTTTCATTAAAAACTTACATATATGATTACTTATCAGACCGAAGACATTGAAATGCCTGCTATCCGCAAGCGTGAAACCAGCGCATGGATTAAAGCTGTAGCCGAAACATACGGGAAAAGAACGGGAGATATTGCCTACATCTTCTGCTCGGATGAAAAAATACTGGAAGTCAACCGCCAGTATCTGCAGCACGACTATTATACAGATATCATTACATTCGACTATTGCGAAGGAAACCGCATATCGGGGGATTTGTTTATCAGTCTGGATACTGTACGTACCAATGCCGAACAGTTTGGAGCGGACTACAACACCGAGTTGTATCGTGTAATTATCCACGGTATTCTTCATCTTTGCGGTATTAACGACAAAGGTCCGGGCGAACGTGAAATCATGGAAGCAGCCGAAAATAAGGCACTCGAAATGTGGAAGAATTTCTAAAATCCAAAAGTCAGAGAAAAACCGTTTTTTCTGACAATTAGAGAAGATTTGAGGATTCCTGCTAACCGCTACTTTCTTCTTTATCTTCACTCAGAAGAAGAAAAAGGGAGAAAACAACCTTTAAAATAAGGCAAATACATGCTTTACAACATCATATCCGACCTGTAACAGAGGCTGATGATACTTGTATCGGCAGCTTCTGTTACAAGTATCGGAGCCTTACGCGACCTGTAATGAAGGCTTACGCGAATAATCGCGCAGGCAAATGGTAATAAAAGTGTGAAATTTTCTCTCTCCGATGGCTTTCATACGCCTCTTCAACTACCCCAACTTGCTTTTCTTACGCATACTATCGCTTGCCGTAAGAATATCTTTCCGACAACATTACCTTTAATACACACACAAAAAGAAGCCACCTGCTCTTCTTTTATATCTTTCTGCCAAGAAATAAAGAATAATACTTTCTTTTCCAATTTCACAAAGGGGAAAATTTGCGGGAAAAAGTCAGCACAACTGATACCGCATACAAAAACGGCTGTTTTTAAGGGGGTAAATTATCATATTGTCATTTCTGACAAAAAGACAATTCACACTTGGCTCACTCCACAATTCCTCCTCCCAGCACCTTGTCGTCCCGGTAGAACACGGCAGCCTGTCCGGAAGCAATGGATGCGAGAGGTTCATGCAGGCATACATGCAGACGGTCGGCATCGATACGGGTCACTGTACAGCGGTTGGCCTGTTTACGGTATCGTATTTTCACCACCACATCGTCTCTTCCCAGCAAAGCTTCGGGATTGATCACACAAGACTGATGGAGATACATCTCATTCTGTTCCAGCGACTGGAGATTGTCGCTGATAATCACTTTGTTTTCTTCGGGAATAATCTGTTTGACAAACAAAGCCTTATTCTGATAAATTCCCAGTCCCCGACGCTGTCCTATCGTATAGAAAGGATAGCCTTCGTGCTTACCGATACAATGTCCTTCTTCATCGTAAAAACTGCCGGGCACAATGCTTCCTTCGGGGAGATGTTTCTTCAGGAAACTGCGATAATCCATCGGGCAGAAACAAACCCCAAAGCTATCCCGCTTGTGCGCCACTCTTTGAAAACCTCTTTCGGCAGCCAGTTCCCTGACACGCACCTTGGTCAGCTCGCCCATCGGCAGCAGCATCCGTTCAAGAATGGTTTGAGGCAATCCCCACAAAAAGAATGACTGGTCTTTGTCGGGATCTGCTCCACACCGGATGTGCCAATAACCTTCCGCCTGTACCTTGCGTACATAGTGACCGGTAGCCAGATGATAAATACCCCGTTCGTCGGCTATCTGCTGCAACAACGGCCATTTCAGATAATTATTACAAAGCGTACAGGGAACAGGCGTCTGTCCCTTCATGTAAGTATCAATAAAATAGCGGATGATATGCTGTTGGAAGGCCTCACGGGCATCGTATACCAAATGGGGAATAGCAAGACGCTCACAAAGTTCTCGGGCTTCGTCCAGATAAGCCGTCTGACCGTCTTTCTCATAGAAACGGAAAGTGACACCAGTTACTTCGTATCCGGCTTCCAGCAACAAGAGAGCTGCCATGGAACTGTCTGTTCCTCCGCTCATTCCCAACAAAACTTTCTTATTTTCTTTCATAACTTGAGGTATAGGCATAAAAAAAGGAGTACCGCTGTACTCCAACCTTTGTTAACCTTAAATCTAATACTATGAAAAACACGATGCAAAGGTACGGCTTTTCTGGTATTATGCAAATAATCCGGTCTAAAAACGATGTTTTATAACATGTATTAAGACTTCTACCAGTCTCTTACAGATGTATTAACATTTCAGAATCTTTCCTTACAGGAAAAGAGAAGAAAAACACGGTAGTTCTGTGAGTTAGGTTCAAAAAAATTATGTATTTTTGCCTTCCTAACAAAAACTATCTCATTATGGAGAATAAACTAACCATTTACAATACACTTACCCGCAAAAAGGAACTGTTTGTTCCGTTTCACGCTCCTCATGTGGGCATGTATGTTTGCGGTCCTACAGTATACGGTGATGCCCATCTGGGCCATGCCCGTCCGGCTATCACATTCGATATCTTGTTCCGTTACCTCACACATCTGGGATATAAGGTGCGCTACGTACGCAACATTACCGACGTAGGTCATCTGGAACACGATACCGACGAAGGAGAAGACAAAATTGCAAAGAAAGCACGCCTGGAGCAGCTGGAACCGATGGAAGTGGTACAGTTCTACCTGAACCGCTATCATAAGGCAATGGAAGCCTTGAACGTGCTTCCGCCCAGCATCGAACCGCACGCTTCGGGACATATCATCGAACAGATTGAACTGGTAGAGCAGATTCTGAAAAACGGATATGCTTACGAAAGTCAGGGTTCTGTGTATTTCGATGTAGCGAAATATAATAAAGACCATCATTATGGCAAACTTTCGGGACGCAACCTGGATGATGTAATCAACACAACCCGCGAACTGGACGGACAGCAGGAAAAGCATAATCCGGCAGACTTTGCCTTGTGGAAATGTGCACAGCCTGAACATATCATGCGCTGGCCTTCGCCTTGGAGCAACGGATTCCCGGGATGGCATTGCGAATGTACCGCTATGGGTCGCAAATATTTGGGAGAAAACTTCGATATTCACGGAGGAGGTATGGACTTAGTGTTCCCTCACCACGAATGTGAAATTGCACAGAGCGTGGCTTCACAGGGACACGACATGGTGCGCTACTGGATGCACAACAACATGATTACCATCAACGGACAGAAGATGGGCAAATCGTTGGGCAACTTCATCACACTGGATGAATTCTTTAGCGGTTCCAACAAGCTGTTGTCGCAGGCATATTCTGCCATGACTATCCGCTTCTTCATCTTGCAGGCACACTACCGCAGTACAGTAGACTTCAGCAACGAAGCATTGCAGGCTGCAGAAAAAGGCTTGGAACGTCTGATGGAAGGATTGAAAAACCTGGAACGCATTACTCCGTCGAAGACAACAACCGGTATTACTCCTGCGGGCTTACGTGAGAAGTGCTACGAGGCTATGAACGATGACTTGAATACACCGATTGTAATTTCACACCTGTTCGATGCTACTCGTATGATTAATACTGTTATCGACAAGAAAGCAACCATCAGTGCAGAAGATTTGGAAGAGCTGAAGAGTGTATTCCATTTGTTCGTATTCGACATCTTGGGACTGAAAGCCGAAGCAGAAAACAACGCTGCACGCGAAGAAGCATACGGCAAGGTGGTAGATATGCTGCTGGAACAGCGTATGCAGGCGAAAGCAAACAAAGACTGGGCTACCAGCGACAAGATACGCGACAGTCTGGCTGCATTAGGATTTGAAGTGAAGGATACTAAAGACGGATTTACCTGGAAACTGAACAAATAAGTTTTTCAGTACATCCATGCTAAAAATAGAGAAGCAGTGCACGAGTAGATATTCTCTTGCACTGCTTCTTGTTTTTATCCGGTTGTTGTATCGGCTTTATTGTACCGGCAAGACCAGTCGGGCTGTTTTCAAACCTTTTGCCGAGACTTGAAGTTCCAAGTTACCGGCAGTCTCACCAGCCTGTACGATAACGGTAAGCATTCCATTAAAAGCATGCATCTGGGGCAAATGAAACAAATCAAGGCAAGTAGGATCTCCATTGGCTGATGCACGGTATGAACCGGCTCCTTTTACACGGAAATTCAGAAGACGTCCGTCTGTAGGACAAAGATTTCCTTCTTTGTCAACTACTCGCACAGTGACATAAGCCAAATCTTTACCATCGGCTTTCAGTGAGGTATAATCGGTCTGAAGTTCAATATGATGAGGCTTTCCTGCTGTATATACTTTCTTCTCCGCCACAGCCTTTCCGTCTGTATCGTATGCAATCACTTTCACTTCTCCCGGCTCATACGTTACGTTGTGCCACATCAGACGATAGCGGTTTTCTACAGTCTGACGGTTCTTTGTCTGGCGTCCGTAGCTTTTACCGTTGACAAACAGTTCTGCCGAAGGATAATTCGTATATACAAATACCGGTATCGGCTTGCCTTCGTAGCCCTCCCAGTTCCAGTGCGGGAGAATATGCAAGGTTTCTTCGTCTTTATTCCAGATACTACGGTACAGATAGTAACGGTCTTTAGGAATAGAAGCTAAATCGATAATACCGAACATGGAGCTATGGTTAGGCCATGCATTGGTATCATACGGACTGGGTTCTCCCAAATAATCGAAGCCTGTCCACACAAACTGACCGATTGTCCAGTCGTAATCTTCTGCCAGTGCAAAATCAATATCCGGAATATTCGACCAACTGCAATACTCCAAATCGTAAGAAGAAGACTGATGGTCATCGTACATCGCTCCAGCCTTGCGTTCTGCAGGGAACTTATATACTCCACGTGAACTGACGGTAGACGAAGTTTCAGACCCCAATACGATATTCTGAGGCAAACGTCCATAGGCTTCTTCGTAGCGGTGGGCACGATAGTTAAAGCCGGGAATATCCAGCATAGCTGCAAAGCCATTGTCGAGCACACTGTCCACTTGATCCATACCGCAAGTAACCGGACGTGTAGGGTCTTCACGGTGACAGATGTCTTGCAGGAATTTTGCGACCTTGTATCCTTCTGCACTCCACTGTGTAGGCACCTCATTACCAATACTCCACATCACCACACAAGGATTATTACGGTACTGATGCAGCATATTCACCATATCGCGCTCAGCCCATTCATTGAAGAAGCGGTGGTAGCCGTTTTCGCATTTCGCAATATCCCATTCATCGAATGGCTCAATCATCATCATAAAGCCCATTTCATCGCACAGTGAAACCAGCTCGGGAGCCGGCATATTATGGGCGGTACGAATGGCGTCGCAACCCATATCCTTCAGCATTCTGAGTTGATGACGCAAGGCGGATACATTGATTGCCGCCCCCAGTGGACCTAAATCGTGATGATTGCATACACCCTGGAATTTACGGTGTTTCCCATTCAGAAAGAAGCCTTTGTCTGCAATGTACTCGATGGAACGGATTCCAAAACGAGTAGTATATGTATCCAGCAAGGTATCGCCCGAATAAATCTTTGATACAGCCCGATACAAAGAGGGAGACTCCGGTGACCATAATGCCGGATGCTCCACAATGAAATTTTGTGTAAAAGGTAATCCGTGATTGATGTATCCTTTGTTTTTCTTCGATGAAACGACTTTTCCTTCGGGAGAAATAATCTCTGTCTGCACCGTCAGTTCCGTACGACCGGCATTCTCAACCGATGTACGAAGACATACCGAAGCATAATCCTCAGATACATGAGGAGTAGTAAGTTGTGTTCCCCATACAGGCACATGAATCTGTCCGGTAGTCACCACCCGTACATTCCGGTATAGCCCGGCTCCCGGATACCATCGGGAAGACTGAGGTCTATTCTCCAAACGTACAGCAAGCAGGTTCTGCTTTCCGTCGTGATTGAGGAAAGAAGTCACATCACAGTAGAAGGAGTTATAACCGAAAGGCCAAAAACAGGCTTCTTTTCCGTTGACATATACTTTGGCTTCACTCATGGCTCCGTCGAACACCAGCATAGTCTGTCGTCCGGGTTCCACATCAAACCGGGTACGATACCATCCTACTCCCACATAAGGCAAACCTCCGGTACGTCCGGTCTTTACTGACGCTTCTTTCTCGAAGTTTTGGGTTACCGCCACATTCTGCAAATCGTTATTACGATCGAAAGGACCGTATATCGCCCAGTCGTGTGGAACAACTACGCTTTCCCAATGTGTATCATTGAAGCCTGTACCTTCTGCTCCCGATACATCTCCTTTTGTAAACTTCCACCCTTTTTCAAGTAGCATTTCCGTGCGTTGCGCATAGAGATTTCCTACCAGACAGCCAAACAGACAGGCCATCACATACGTTTTCTTCAGCTTCATAACGAGTTTAAAATTCATTTCTTACTTGATTTACAAACAAAGATAAACTTTTCATTTCGATTTACTTCCATTTATTTCCGAAGTCTTACTATCTTTGTGCTTTATAAAGAAAATTATATAAAAATCAAACATAAAAACACTCTTCACTTATGGAATATAATTTCAGAGAGATTGAGCAAAAATGGCAACAGAAATGGGTTGAAAACAAGACCTATCAAGTGTCGGAAGATGATTCAAAGAAGAAATTCTACGTATTGAACATGTTCCCTTATCCATCGGGAGCGGGACTCCACGTAGGTCATCCTCTGGGCTACATTGCCAGCGATATTTATGCTCGTTACAAAAGACTGCAAGGTTTTAACGTATTGAATCCGATGGGATACGATGCCTACGGATTACCGGCAGAACAATATGCAATCCAGACAGGTCAGCATCCTGCTATCACCACTGTAAATAACATTAACCGTTATCGCCAGCAGTTGGATAAAATAGGTTTCAGCTTTGACTGGGACAGAGAAGTACGTACCTGCGAACCGGGTTATTATCATTGGACACAATGGGCCTTCCAGAAGATGTTCAACAGCTATTATTGCAATGCCTGCCAGAAGGCAGAACCCATCAGTAAGCTGGTAGCACATTTCGAACAGAAAGGTACAGAAGGCTTGGATGTTGCTTGCAGCGAAGAATTGAACTTTACTGCTGAAGAATGGAAAAACAAATCGGAAAAAGAACAGCAGGAAGTACTGATGAACTATCGTATTGCCTACCTGGGAGAGACAATGGTGAACTGGTGTCCGGCTTTGGGTACTGTATTGGCCAACGATGAGGTGGTAGACGGAGTATCTGAACGTGGAGGTCATCCAGTGGTGCAGAAGAAGATGCGTCAGTGGTGTCTGCGTGTATCGGCTTATGCACAACGCTTGCTGGACGGACTGGAAACTGTAGATTGGACCGATTCTCTGAAAGAGACTCAACGTAACTGGATCGGACGTTCGGAAGGTACAGAAGTACGCTTCAAAGTAAAAGACAGCGATTTGGAATTTACTATCTTCACCACTCGTGCAGATACAATGTTTGGTGTTACATTTATGGTGTTGGCTCCGGAAAGCGAACTTGTTCCTCAACTGACAACAGAGGCTCAAAAGGCAGAAGTGGAAGCTTATTTGGACCGCACTAAAAAACGTACTGAACGTGAACGTATCTCAGACCGTCGTGTAACCGGTGTATTCAGTGGTTCGTATGCCATCAATCCGTTTACCGGCGATGCTGTTCCGGTATGGATCAGCGACTATGTATTGGCTGGATACGGTACAGGTGCCATCATGGCCGTACCTGCTCACGATAGCCGTGACTATGCATTTGCCAAACATTTCAACCTTCCGATTGTACCGCTGGTAGAAGGATGCGATGTAAGCGAAGAAAGCTTTGATGCCAAAGAAGGTATCGTATGCAACTCTCCAAAAGCCGGAGTTACTCCTTACTGCGACCTGAATCTGAACGGGCTGACCATCAAAGAAGCAATTGCAGCTACAAAGAAATATGTAAAAGAACATCAGTTGGGACGTGTAAAGGTTAATTTCCGTCTTCGTGATGCTATTTTCTCGCGTCAGCGCTATTGGGGAGAACCGTTCCCTGTATATTACAAGGATGGTATGCCTTACATGATAGACGAGCAGAAATTGCCGCTGGAATTGCCGGAAGTAGACAAGTTCTTGCCAACTGAAAGCGGTGAACCTCCATTGGGTCATGCTACACGCTGGGCTTGGGATGTAACCAAAGGTGAAGTGGTAGAGAACTCTAAGATTGACCACGTAAATGTATTCCCTCTGGAACTGAATACAATGCCTGGATTCGCAGGTTCAAGCGCATATTATCTGCGTTATATGGATCCTCACAATACAGAAGCACTGGTCTCTGAAAAAGCCGACCATTACTGGCAGAATGTAGACCTTTACGTAGGAGGTACAGAACATGCTACCGGCCACTTGATTTATTCTCGTTTCTGGAACAAATTCCTGTTCGATTTGGGCGTAAGTGTAAAAGAAGAGCCGTTCCAGAAGTTGGTAAATCAGGGTATGATTCAGGGACGAAGCAACTTTGTATACCGTATCAAAGATACCAACACCTTCGTTTCATTAGGCCTGAAAGATCAGTACGAAGTAACTCCGCTTCATGTAGATGTAAACATCGTAACAAACGATGTATTGGATGTGGAAGCCTTCAAAAACTGGCGTCCGGAATATAACAATGCCGAATTCATTCTGGAAGATGGCAAATATGTTTGCGGATGGGCAGTAGAAAAGATGAGTAAATCGATGTACAACGTAGTCAACCCGGATATGATTGTTGACAAATACGGAGCGGATACATTACGTATGTATGAAATGTTCCTGGGTCCGGTAGAACAGTCTAAACCTTGGGATACTAACGGTATCGACGGAGTACACCGCTTCTTGAAGAAACTTTGGGCATTGTTCTACTCACGTACAGACGAATTCCTTCCAGCAGAAGGGGAAGCAACTAAAGAAGAGTTGAAGGCAATTCACAAGTTGATTAAAAAGGTATCTGGTGATATTGAAACCTTCTCTTACAATACTTCCATCAGTGCATTCATGATTTGTGTAAACGAACTGAACTCTCTGAAATGCCGCAATAAGGAAGTACTGAGTCAGCTGGTTGTGGTCATTGCACCGTTTGCTCCACATTTGGCAGAGGAATTATGGGAAGCATTGGGACACTCTACTTCTGTATGTGATGCACAATGGCCGGCATTCAATGAAGAGTATCTGAAAGAAGACAGTATCAAGTATACAATCTCATTCAACGGTAAAGCTCGCTTTACGCTGGAATTCCCGGCAGACGCGGATAATGAAACCATTCAATCTACCGTAATGAGCAATGAACAGGCTCAAAAATGGATTGAAGGTAAAACTCCGAAAAAGGTGATCATCGTTCCGAAGAAGATTGTAAACATTGTATTATAATAAAAATCAAACACAGAGGCACTGGTATAGAGAAACACTCATAAACTCTATATCTTGTGCCTCTTCGTTTTAAAATACAACTTTCATGGAAGCATTGTTAAAAAGGAAATTGGGCAGAGAAGCCAAAGACTATCTGGCCATCACATTCGGTCTGATTTGTTATGCTATTGGTTGGGCGGCATTCTTGCTTCCTTATCAAATTACAACCGGAGGAGTAACTGGTATCTCAGCTATTATCTATTATGCAACAGGCCTTGAAATTCAGGTGTCATATTTTATCATCAATGCTGTATTTATGGGAATTGCACTCAAGATTTTAGGTCCCAAATTCAGTCTGAAGACAATTTATGCCATCTTTATGCTTACTTTCTTGCTCTGGTTTTTCCAGATGCTTCTAAAGGATGAAAACGGACATCTCCCCCAGTTATTAGGACCAGGACAAGACTTTATGGCTTGCGTTATTGGAGCTGGACTCTTAGGGTTTGGTATCGGAATTGTATTCTGCAACAACGGTAGTACAGGTGGTACAGATATCATTGCATGGGTTATCAATAAGTATAAAGATGTAACCTTAGGACGAATGATGATGTATTGCGACATTGTAATCATATCGTCTTGTTACATTATATTCCAGGACTGGCGTCGTGTATTGTTCGGTTTTTGCGTACTTTTCATTATGAGTATTGTCATCGACTATGTGATTAATACGACCCGGCAATCGGTACAGTTTCTTATTTTCTCACGCAAACATGAGGAAATAGCCGAAGCAATTTCCACAAAGGTGGATCGCGGTGTGACGCTGCTTGACGGAAAAGGATGGTACAGCAAACAAGAAATGAAAGTAGTAGTTGTACTGGCCAAGAAAAGTGAATCACTCGATATTTTCCGTCTGATTAAAGACATCGACCCAAACGCTTTTATCTCACAAAGCAACGTAGTGGGTGTTTATGGTGAAGGTTTCGAGAAGCTGAAAGTGAAATAAAAGTTTGCCTAAAAAATAATCAACATAAAATGGCAGGATGCATTCCCCAAAGATAACATCCTGCCATTTTTATTTATACGAATCTCTACTCTGAACAATAATCTACAATCTTTTGACCTACTTTTATACCTCTACCCGAGACTGTATAACTGTCATACAAGGGCCTTATAATAAGATCCCAGATACCATATTATCGGGCTATACGGCTCAGTTTATTCCAAGGAGAACCGTATGATAAGCTTCTGCCATATTCATCACCGTTCATCCAAGAGGTAATATCTTTCAGTTCGCCTTCCCAAACGAAAGAACCTGAAGCTTTCGGTTCGAAAGAATCTACCCCATCGTCTCCATTTGCATCTTTCAAGAATTTCAAATCATTGAATTCAATACGATAGAAATTCCCATCACGAGTTATAACAATATTACCTGATTCATACCCAGGATTCCAGTCTGTCACATAAGTATAAGTTCCGTGCGAGATAAGATCTTCATCTCCACCAGAGGCCGCATCCTGCGCCGGATTATAATCATACAATTCAACAAAACCCCATGTATTAAGATCTTCATCCGAATTGGAATAAGGAAAAGTTCCTTCCGGTAAAGTTGTATCGGTTGTAGTAAACGAAAGCAAAAAACCATTCACCATTTTATCAGGAAGAGTCGTTACATCATAATCTGTAAACATCAATTCTATTGAGCCAGGAGTTCCATAGTTTTCTTTGTAATAATATCCATGATTATACGAAATAGTACGCCCCTCTACGCTGCAAGTTCCTGTTCCTTGACCACCTCCAAGTCCTTCACCTGGATCATCATCGCTACTACATGACACACTCCCTAAAGTCAGTGCTGACAAAAGCAACATACCTGACAACATTTTCAATTTTCTCATAATTTACCTTTTTAATAAATGACAATTTGCATAAGTTGATATGCAAAGTTCTGTCTTTCATTTTTCAATGACAAACCAGATCTCTCTACGACACAAACTATGTAGCTCTTATCTGCGACTAAGTGAAAAAATAAAAAGTATAAGTAGATTCTTTTTACACCGATCACTTACAAAGGATATACTAACCCTTCCGTACCCTTCAAAAAACAGGCTTTTTTACGTGCAAGTATACAGATGAATGTGATTTTGGCGTTTTTCAGGCATCTTATTTTACACAAAAAGAAAGGCAGAATGCTATTAGCATTACAGAAATAACCTCTTACATTCGAAACAGGCGTACACTTTTCATTTCCTACTACATCTTTCCTGGCAAAATCACACATCAAAATACTCGTCAAAAAAAGAGGGAAAAGCATTTCCTCCCTCACTTAAATCTGATTTCTCCACAAACAGAGATTGTCTATACCCTTCTTTTCTACCATTTCGTCCCCAAAAGAAGATTTTCCTCACCAACCGGAACAAACACTCCCATTAAATTCTTTTCACCAGCCTGTTTTTCTGTCAAATACAAAATTTAGTACCTTTGCAAATAGATTTATAAGAATAATATAAAATGGACTTTAAGTACGACGTTATTGTAATCGGTGCCGGACATGCAGGCTGCGAAGCCGCGGCTGCTGCGGCTAATCTCGGCTCAAAGACTTGTCTGATTACTATGGATATGAACAAGATCGGACAAATGAGCTGCAACCCGGCTGTGGGAGGTATTGCCAAAGGGCAAATCGTAAGAGAAATTGATGCATTGGGTGGATACATGGGATTGGTAACCGACCGTACCGCCATTCAATTCCGAATGCTGAACCGTTCAAAAGGACCTGCCATGTGGAGTCCGCGTGCACAATGCGACCGTGCCAAGTTCATCTGGGAGTGGCGGGCAGTCTTAGAGAATACTCCCAATCTACATATCTGGCAAGATACAGTAGAGGAATTGATCATAGAGAATGGTGAAGTTACAGGACTTGTTACATGCTGGGGAGTAACCTTCCATGCAAAATGCATCGTTCTTACCGCAGGAACTTTCCTGAATGGTTTGATGCATATTGGTCACAAAATGCTGGCAGGCGGACGCTGTGCAGAGCCCGCTTCTTATCATTTGACCGAATCCATCACACGCCATGGCATCACATCCGGAAGAATGAAAACTGGAACTCCTGTACGCATCGATGCAAGAAGTGTCCATTTCGACATGATGGAAACCCAAGATGGAGAAAACGATTTCCATCGCTTTTCATACATCAGCGAGCCGCGCAAGCTGAAACAATTGCAATGCTGGACATGCTATACGAATGAAGAAGTGCATGAAGTATTAAGAAGCGGACTTGCTGATTCTCCCCTATTCAACGGACAAATCCAAAGTATAGGTCCTCGCTATTGCCCGAGTATAGAAACTAAAATCGTAACCTTCCCCGACAAGCCACAGCATCAACTGTTCCTTGAGCCGGAAGGTGAAAGCACGCATGAACTCTACTTGAACGGATTCTCGTCTTCACTGCCAATGGACATCCAGATAGAAGCACTGAAGCGTATACCGTGTTTCAAGGACTTGGTTATATACCGTCCGGGATATGCAATTGAATACGATTACTTCGACCCAACCCAGCTCAAGCATACGTTGGAATCGAAGGTTATCAAGAATCTCTTCTTTGCCGGACAAGTAAACGGAACAACCGGATACGAAGAAGCAGGCGGACAAGGTATCGTTGCCGGTATCAATGCACACATCAACTGCCACGGTGGTGAACCATTTGTTTTGGGAAGAGACGAAGCTTATATCGGCGTATTAATCGACGACCTTGTAACCAAAGGAGTGGATGAGCCATACCGTATGTTTACATCGCGTGCTGAATACCGCATTCTGCTTCGTCAGGATGATGCTGACATGCGCTTGACAGAACGTGCTTATAAGTTGGGGCTGGTTAAACAAGACCGATACGAGATGTTACTGAAAAAGCAGGCTGAAATTAATCGTATCGTAGAATTCACCCAAACCTACTCCATCAAGGCTGATAAGATTAACGATGCATTGGAGACTTTGGGAACGGCTCGTCTAACACATGGATGTAAACTCATTGATCTAATCGGACGCCCACAGATTACCATAGAGAACATAGCGCCCCACGTACCGGCCTTCATGGAACAACTGAATAAAATAGAAGAGCGCAAGGACGAAATCATTGAGGCTGCAGAAATACGTATCAAGTACAAAGGATACATAGACCGCGAACGTATGATAGCCGACAAGATTCATCGTTTAGAATCTATCCGCATAAAAGGAAAGTTCGATTATGCGAACCTCCAATCGCTTTCTACAGAAGCCCGTCAAAAACTGATCAAGATAGATCCTGAGACTTTGGCTCAAGCCAGCCGCATACCAGGGATATCTCCCAGCGACATCAACGTTCTGCTGGTACTTCTTGGCAGATAAAGGATGTGTTTCACGTGAAACAACTTGTTTAAGGAATTATTATAAAACACTGAATATGAACAAAGAATTACTCAAAGAAAACCTTCGGGAAATACCCGATTTTCCGATCCCTGGAATTTTATTCTATGACGTAACCACTCTCTTTAAAAATGCAGAATGTCTGCGAGCTTTAATTGATGAGTTGTATGAGTTATACAAAGACAAAGGCATTACCAAAGTAGTAGGTATCGAATCAAGAGGCTTCATCTTAGGCGCTGCTGTCGCAGCTCGTTTAGGAGCAGGATTCATCATGGCCCGCAAGCCAGGAAAACTGCCTGCTGAAGTCATTGAAGAAACATATGCGAAAGAGTATGGCACAGATACAATCCAAATCCACAAAGATGCAATCTGTGAAGATGACGTTGTTTTATTACACGACGACTTGTTGGCAACAGGCGGAACCATGGCAGCCACTCATCGTCTGGTTCAAAGTTGCGGAGTTAAGAAAGCTTATGTAAACTTTGTCATTGAACTGAAAGATCTGGAAGGAAGAAAAGCATTTCCGGAAAATGTAGACATTACTACCCTTCTGCAACTATAACAGCAAACTCCCAAAACAGAACTATAACAGTGCATGGAAGAAAAAGAAGGGATAAAGACAAACGAATATTTGCGGGGTATTGTGCTTAACCTCCCAGAAGGTCCGGGTATTTACCAATACCTAAACTCAGAAGGAACCATCATCTATGTAGGGAAAGCCAAGAACCTGAAAAGACGAGTAAGCTCTTATTTCAATAAAGACCAGCATTCGGCTAAAACCCGAATACTGGTCAGTAAAATTGCAGACATTCGTTATATTGTTGTTAATACAGAAGAAGACGCTCTATTATTAGAGAATAATCTAATCAAGAAATACAAACCCAGATACAATGTATTGCTGAAAGACGATAAGAGCTATCCTTCTATTTGTGTAAGCAACGAGTACTTTCCCCGTGTTTTCAAGACTCGTAATATTGTACGGAATGGATCGACCTACTACGGTCCATACAGCCATGTTCCATCCATGCATGCTGTATTAGATCTGATTAAAAAGCTATACCCTCTTCGCACCTGCCGCTTGGCTCTCACCCCGGAGAACATACGGGAAGGTAAATTCAATGTCTGTCTGGAATACCATATCAAGAATTGCAAAGGCCCTTGTATAGGACTTCAGTCGCACGAAGAATACATGCAAAATATTGCAGAGGTAAAGGAGATACTCCGTGGAAATACACAAACTATTTGCACGGCTCTTCTAAAAGAAATGCAGGATTTGGCTACAGAACTCCGTTTCGAAGAAGCACAAAAGTTGAAAGAGAAATTTGAGCTGATAGAGAACTATCGTTCCAAGAGCGAAGTCGTCAGTTCTATTCTGCATAACATCGATGTATTCTCGATTGAGACAGACGAAAATGCAGCATATATCAATTATCTGCATATCACAAACGGCTGCATCAACCAGGCATTCACCTTTGAATATAAGAAGCGGTTGAATGAGACAAAAGAGGAACTGCTGGAGCTTGGCATCATCGAGATGCGCGAGCGTTACAAAAGCCTTTCCAAGGAAATCATCATTCCGTTTGAATTGGACATGGAGATGAATGGCGTTGTTTTCACAATTCCTCAGCGTGGTGATAAAAAACATTTGCTGGAATTATCTATTCTAAATGTAAAACAGTATAAGGTAGACCGACTGAAACAAGCAGAGAAGCTAAACCCCGAACAACGGACCACGCGTATATTAAAGGAAATACAGGAACAATTGCATATGGACCGTCTTCCTATGCATATTGAATGCTTCGACAACTCCAACATACAGGGTTCGGATGCCGTAGCCGCCTGTGTCGTTTTCAAAAAAGGGAAACCCAGTAAAAAAGACTACCGGAAGTATATCATTAAAACTGTAGTCGGCCCAGACGACTATGCCTCCATGCAGGAAGTCGTACGAAGAAGATATACCCGCATTATAGAAGAGCAAGGTGAACTTCCTGACTTAATCCTGACCGACGGTGGAAAGGGGCAAATGGAGGTAGTACGTCAGGTTATAGAAGATGAACTCAAGCTAACCATTCCCATCGCCGGACTTGCCAAAAACAACCGTCACCGTACCTCCGAAGTGCTGTACGGATTTCCTCCGATGATTGTAGGGATAAAACAAGGAACTCCCCTCTTCCATCTGCTGGAAAATATCCAAGATGAAGTCCACCGGTTTGCCATTACCTTCCACCGAGACAAGCGAAGCAAAAGCCAGGTTGCCTCTGCATTGGATCAGATAAAAGGAATCGGAGAGAAAAGAAAAACAGCCCTTCTCAAGAAGTTTAAGAGCGTGAACCGTATCAAGCAGGCTACAGTGGAAGAGATTGCCGAAGTGGTGGGAATGGCCGCAGCACAAAGTATTAAAGAAAGTTTATAAACAAAGAGTAAAAATTAATTGTTATCTTTGTAGAAACGAGATTATCACATGAGAGTAGTTATTCAACGTGTCAGTCATGCTTCCGTAACAATCGACGGAAGATGTAAATCCGCAATACAAGAAGGATTCATGATTTTGGTCGGAATAGAAGAAGCCGACACTCAGGAAGATGCCAACTGGCTTTGTAAAAAGGTCCTTGGCTTACGAGTTTTTGACGATGAAAACGGGGTAATGAATCGCTCCATATTAGACATACAGGGAGAAATATTAGTCATCAGTCAGTTTACATTAATGGCATCAACAAAAAAAGGAAATCGTCCTTCATACATCCGGGCAGCACGACATGAAACAGCCATTCCTTTGTATGAATACTTCTGCGAAGAACTCAGCAAAGGTTTAGGAAAACCTGTCGGTACCGGAGAGTTTGGAGCCGACATGAAAGTTGAGCTATTAAACAATGGCCCCGTAACCATTTGCATGGATACTAAAAACAAGGAATGATATGACACTGGAAGAAGCACAGAAAACAGTCGATAACTGGATAAAGACATACGGTGTGCGCTATTTTAGCGAGCTCACCAATATGGCCGTATTGACCGAAGAAGTGGGTGAATTGGCCCGGATTATGGCAAGAACCTACGGAGACCAATCGTTTAAAGAGGGAGAGAAACACAACCTTGGCGATGAAATGGCCGATGTGCTTTGGGTACTCCTTTGTTTGGCTAATCAAACGGGAGTTAATCTGACCGAAGCATTCCAAAAGAATCTCGAAAAAAAGACGAACAGAGACAAAGAAAGACATAAAAACAACCCTAAACTATAAAGGATATGAAGTATAATCACGAAGAAAGCTGTGAGTGCGGACATCATCACACTCACCACCATGAAGAAAGTTGTCAGTGTGGCCACGAACATCATTATGCAGAAGAATGCGATGAAGATGACTGCACATGCTGTGACGAAGGTCACGAAAACTTGCATCAGCCTGACAAATATCATTCAGCACTCAGCAAGTATAATACAGTTTTAAATGACGATGAAATTGCAGCAAAAACAGCACAACTCATCGAGAAACATCTGAAGGAAAATGACACTGTGGAAGTAAAGAAATTCTTATTCCACTGTATCGACCTGACTACACTGAAATGCACAGACAGCGAACAGAGCGTAATGAAGTTTACAGAACGTGTCAACGAATTTGTAGACAAATATCCCGACTTGGACAACGTAGCTGCCATCTGTGTATATCCTAACATGGCAGAAATTGTAAACGATACACTGGAAGCCGACAACGTGAATATTGCTTGCGTATCGGGTGGTTTCCCTTCCTCACAGACATTCACAGAAATAAAAGTTGCAGAAACTGCAATGGCACTCCATGCCGGCGCAGACGAAATCGACATCGTTATCTCTGTGGGCAAGTTCTTGAGCGGTGACTACGAAGGTATGTGCGATGAAATCGAAGAACTGAAAGATGTATGCGGTGACAAACATCTGAAGGTAATTCTTGAAACAGGAGCTTTGGCAAGCGCAACCAATATCAAAAAAGCCTCTATCCTATCGATGTACTCTGGAGCTGATTTTATCAAGACTTCTACAGGTAAGGAAAAGCCAGCAGCCACTCCAGAAGCTGCATACGTAATGTGTCAGGCAATCAAGGAATATTTCCTTGAAACCGGACGAAAAGTAGGATTCAAACCGGCAGGAGGTATCAATACCGTACACGATGCTCTGGTTTACTACACCATCGTAAAAGAAGTGTTGGGTAAAGAATGGCTGACTAATGAACTGTTCCGCTTAGGAACCAGCAGAATGGCCAATCTGCTTCTTTCTGACATTGTAGGACAAGAAACCAAATTCTTCTAATACAGAAGAATCACCTATACAACAAACAGAGATTGACTCAATTCGATTTTGAGACAATCTCTGTTTTTTTATTTCAAAAATAAGATACTTCTGCTCCAATTCATCGGCAGAAAATCGATTCATTACCATAGATTCTATTCATTGAATGAAACCGACGACGTCGGCTGTAGAATCGACGACGTTGAATGTACAGCCAACACCGTCGAATGTACAAACAACGTCGGCAATTAAAGTGCCCGACACTCCTCACCTCTTTTTCCTTCCTGCTACAGTATATATCAACTTCTGATCTCGTTGTACCTGTTCCAGATAAAGAAACGACTCATACAGTATATGTAAAAGACTGTTGATTCGGAAAGCGGTTTACGGTATAACCGGCCTTCCCGACACGGGGACCAGAGCATCCGGATACAAAAACGGGGCTGCCGCAAAATAAGGTTTGCAACAGCCCCGCTTTACATTTTAATACTATTACTTATTTCTTTCAATTACATAATCAATATACATTGTCAGCGCCTCTCTTACCGATTCATCGGCAGTTTCGGGAAGCAAGGCCAGAGCCCGGTTTCTATAGTCGTACATCACATTCTGTGCATACTCTATTCCCCCCTCTTGTTTCACAAAACGAACGAAATCTTCTATTTCATCCCGAGAAGCCTCAAATGCCCGAATTTTCAAAGCCAATTGACGATACTCCTCACCGGCTTTATTATTCAGAACATATAATGCAGGCAGGGTCAATTTCCCCTCCAACATATCATTTCCTGTGGGTTTACCCAACTCTTCGTTCTCAAAATAATCGAATATATCGTCTTTTATCTGGAAAGCAATACCAATCATTTCTCCAAAAAGAGCAGCCCGTTTCACATCCTCCTCAGAAGCTTTGACAGATATAGCTCCCCCCTCCGCACTGGCAGTAAACAAGGCAGCTGTCTTCTTACGAATTACATCAAAATAAATCTCTTCTGAAAAATCCAAGTTATTGATATTCGCCAATTGAATAATTTCTCCTTCCGATAATTCCTGCCCTAAACGTGATACCAAATCAACCAGTTCAATCTGTCCTGTGAAAGCAGCATGCTTCAAACTTGTAGCCAATAAATAATCACCCACCAATACCGATACTTTATTATCATACATAGCATTGACAGAAGACTGTCCGCGTCTTTGGTTGCTCTCATCTACCACATCGTCATGTACCAGACTGGCAGTATGAAGCAACTCCAACGAAAGAGCAGCATGTAAAGTAGAGGCATTAGGAGCAGCAAACAACTTTGCCATCAATAATACCAAAACAGGACGCATCATCTTTCCGTTGCGTTTTTTGATATACGACAGCACTTCATTGAGCAGTGGAGTTGAACTTTTCAACGAATCATCAAAAAGCAACTTAAATTCACCTAACTCTTTTTCAACAGGTTTTCGGATCAATTCTATTTTATTCATAGAGGCTTATTTGCGTACAAAAGTAATAATAAAACAGGGAATACGGTATTTTTTTGTACTTTTACATAGAAAATCTTAATATTTTTACACGAATGGAGAAACTATTTCTATTAGATGCCTATGCGCTTATATACCGTGCATATTATGCCCTTATTAAGAATCCGCGTATTAATTCCAAAGGCTTCAACACCTCCGCCATCATGGGATTTGTAAATACATTAGAAGATGTATTGAAGAAAGAGCAGCCTACTCATATCGGAATTGCTTTCGACCCGGCAGGCCCTACTTTCCGTCATGAAGCATTTGAACAGTACAAGGCACAACGTGAAGAAACACCGGAAGCAATCCGTCTCTCCGTCCCTATCATTAAAGATATTATCCGAGCTTATCGCATTCCTATCCTTGAAGTTCCCGGATTCGAAGCCGACGACGTAATCGGAACACTGGCTACCGAAGCTGGAAAGCAAGGCATCAAAACTTATATGATGACTCCTGATAAAGACTATGGACAACTTGTCTCCGATAATGTATTTATGTATCGCCCTAAATATGGAGATAAAGAGTTTGAGGTTATGGGAGTGGAAAAAGTAAAAGCAAAATTCGATATACAGTCTCCTTCACAAGTCATCGACATGCTGGGCTTGATGGGAGACAGTGCAGACAACATTCCCGGATGTCCGGGAGTAGGAGAAAAAACTGCACAAAAACTCATCGCACAATTTGGAAGTATCGAGAATCTGCTCGAACATACACATGAGCTGAAAGGTGCTATCAAAACGAAAATAGAAAACAACCGGCAACAAATTGAATTCTCCAAGTTCCTGGCTACAATTAAAACAGATGTACCTGTTACACTCGACATGGAGAGTTTAAAAAGAAAATCTATCAATGAAGAGGAACTTCGTAAAATTTTTGAGGAACTCGAATTTCGTACACTAATCGACCGTATTTTGAAAAGTGAGAAAAAAACAGCTGTTTCAGCCTCTCCTACTTCCTCTTCACAGGGCGATCTTTTCGGCTTTTTTGCGTCCGAAAGTACAGACGATTCAAAAAATTCGATTTTACAGAGCCTTGAAACGTTAAAATACGACTACCAACTCATTGATACAGAAGAAAAAAGAGCTGATTTTTTACAAAATATCCTTACAAAGGATTTTTTTAGTTTTGATACGGAAACAACCGGAACAGAGCCAATCACCGCAGAATTGGTAGGAATGAGCTTCAGTTATGCCGAAAATCAGGCCTTTTATGTCCCAGTACCGGCAAATCGTGAAGAAGCACAAAAAATAGTAGATCAGTTCAAGCCTCTGCTCGAAAACAAGCAAACTTTAAAGATCGGACAAAATATCAAATACGATATGCTCGTCTTAGGAAACTATGGTATCGAAGTACAAGGTCCCTTGTTCGATACCATGATTGCTCACTATGTACTGCAACCCGAACTGCATCATGGGATGGATTACCTGGCAGAGGTCTACCTGAAATACAATACCATCAAAATCGAAGAGCTGATCGGTCCCAAGGGGAAGAATCAGAAAAATATGCGTGACCTCTCCCCTGCCTCTGTTTACAAATATGCATGTGAAGATGCTGATGTAACCTTAAAGCTCAAATCTATCTTGGAAAAAGAGCTGAAGACTAACGGGGTGGAAGAATTGTTCTGGAATATCGAAATGCCTCTCGTTCCTGTACTTGCCTACATGGAACGAAATGGAGTCCGCATTGATACCAATGCTCTGAAAGAAACTTCTACCCATTTTACTGCCCGAATGCATCAGATTGAAGAAGAAGTGCACCAGCTTGCGGGTATAGAGTTCAACATTGCATCTCCCAAACAGGTGGGTGAGGTTCTTTTCGACCGGCTAAAGATTACAGAAAAAGCTAAAAAGACAAAGACGGGACAATATGTTACTTCCGAGGAAGTGTTGGAAAGCCTGCGAGGTAAGCATGAAATAGTAGGAAAAATTCTGGAGCATCGTGGACTTAAAAAGCTCTTGGGTACTTATATTGATGCTCTCCCTCTGCTCATCAACCCACAGACAGGACATATACATACTTCTTTCAACCAGACTGTAACTGCTACCGGACGTTTAAGTTCCAGCAACCCCAATCTGCAGAATATTCCCATTCGCAATGAAGAAGGAAAAGAGATAAGAAAAGCATTTATCCCCGATGAAGGATGTGAGTTCTTCTCTGCCGATTATTCTCAGATTGAATTGCGTATTATGGCACATTTAAGTGGTGACCCTCATATGATAGAAGCTTTCCAGAAAGAACTGGATATCCATGCAGCTACAGCCGCTAAAATATATAAGGAGGAAATTAGCGAAGTCACCCGCGAACAACGAAGCAAAGCCAAAACTGCTAATTTCGGTATTATATATGGTATATCTGTATTTGGATTGGCAGAACGATTAAATGTAGACAGAAAAGAAGCCAAAGAACTTATCGACGGTTATTTTGCCAATTATCCGCATGTCAAAGAATATATGGATCAGAGTATACGTATCGCTAAAGAACAAGGATACATTGAAACCATATTCAAACGGAAACGTTATTTGCCGGATATCAACTCCCACAATGCAGTAGTAAGAGGATATGCCGAACGTAATGCCATCAATGCTCCCATACAGGGAAGTGCTGCTGATATTATCAAGGTGGCCATGATTCAAATCTACCAACGCTTCCGTACAGAAGGAATTAAATCGAAAATGGTTCTCCAGGTACACGACGAATTGAACTTCAGCGTACTGCCCGAAGAAAAGCAAAAAGTACAGCAGATTGTGATAGAAGAAATGGAAAGAGCTTACAAAATGAAAGTACCTTTGCGTGCAGACTGTGGTTGGGGACAAAATTGGCTTGAAGCACATTAGTCTATTTCAAATGTTAACGTACCTTTAAATTCTATCATTTTGCTAATTTTTGAGAAAAATATGGCAAAAATGATAGTAGATATCAAAGGTTTCACTATATTTGCACCGTAATCAAAAACAAAAAGATAGTAAAACCTTAAAAAATTAAAGATATGAAAAAGATTAATTTCCTCAGAAGCCTATTAGTTGTAGTACTTGCATTTGTTGCTAACCTTACAGTTTTTGCTGGCATACCGGAAAATAATTTAATCTATAACTCAGAAGAAGTTGACGGAGTGAAAGTGTCAGAAACCGTTTATAAAATGAATGGAAATATTCTGACAAACTACATGAAATACAACTATAAGTATGATGATAACCAGCAGGTGATCGAAAACCTTTCACAGAAATGGAACAACGACAGCCAGACTTGGGAAAACAACTTGTGCATCAAGTATATATACGACAAGAAAAGTGTAACAACAGAATATTATAAATGGAATAAGAAAAAACAGGAATTTGTTCTTGTCCCTGATATGACAGTTACAATGGACAAATAAAAAGATAATATAAATAATAATTCATAAACTCTCTTATCAAATCAGAGGCACCTCGTGATGAAGTGCCTCTTTTTTTCTTTTAAAGGATATAATTCCCCAATATATTCCTCAAAACAGTTATAAATTATAACTTAAATAGAGATTATTAAAAAAAAAATTGCTTAATATCAAATTCTATAGGGAAAGAGCTATCTTTGCAAAACTTATTTTTGAGATTTATCACTATGAAAAAACTACTATTGCTTATTACAAGTCTTTATTTTCCTTTATCAGGATATGCAGCCGAGCATTCACAAGCCTCTATGCGAATCTGGTTTGATACCCCCAACCCCTCTGTAGCAAACCCTGTATGGAATGGAGCTTCTTCTCTTTCTACTTGCGGAGACGGACCTGCTAATTTAGATCCTAATTGGGAAAACTATTCACTTCCTATTGGAAATGGAAATATAGGAGCTAACATTATGGGGTCGATTCAAACAGAACGTATTACTTTCAACGAGAAATCATTATGGAGAGGAGGTCCCAACACATGCAAAAACAGTGCACACTATTGGGATGTAAATAAACAATCGGCTTCCATTCTGAAAGAAATACGAGAAGCATTTATTCAAAAAGACATAGACAAAGCAACACAATTAACTCAAGATCATTTTAATGGCAAAGCAGCTTATAATGCTGATGGAGAAACTCCATTCCGTTTTGGAAGCTTTACCTCTGCCGGAGAATTTCAAATTAAAACAGATATTCCAGAAAACAATATCCAGCATTACAATCGTTCACTATCTCTCGACTCTGCCTTAGCTACAGTTGAATTTACACATCAAGATATACATTATCAACGAAACTACTTTATCTCCTACCCCGACAATGTGATGGTAATCCGTTTTTCTGCCAATGAAAAAGGGAAACAAAATCTCACTTTTACCTACTCTCCTAACCCTTTATCCAGTGGGAGCTTTAAAAAAGATGGGAAAAACGGAATCAGCTACATAGCCCGGCTCAACGATAACCAAATGCAATATGCCGTGCGCATGAAGGTTCTTACTCAAGGAGGAAAGGTTGAAAATACGAAAGATAAACTGATTATCACAGCAGCTGATGAAGTCACATTCCTCATTACAGCTGATACAGATTATTTTATGAACTTCTCTCCTGACTATAAAAACCCTAAGACTTATGTGGGAGTAAATCCAATCCAAACAACTCAACAATGGATGGAACAGGCAGCCCGACAAAGCTATAGCCAATTATTCCAAAAACATTATGCCGATTACAGCAGTCTATTCAAACGAAATACCCTATCCATCAATCCTCAATATACTTCTCAGGAAGTTCTGGATTTATCTATCCCCAAACGTCTTGAACGATATCGTACCGGTGCTCCCGACTACGATTTGGAAACTCTTTATTACCAGTTTGGACGTTATCTGCTCATTGCCAGCTCACGCCCTGGAAATCTTCCAGCCAATCTGCAGGGCATATGGCACAATAATATCGATGGTCCTTGGCGCGTAGATTATCATAACAACATCAATATCCAGATGAATTACTGGCCTGCCTGTCCAACTAATTTAGCTGAATGCGAGAAGCCTCTAATCGATTTTATACGTACCTTAGTAAAACCAGGAGAGGTGACAGCACGTTCTTATTTCAATGCACGAGGATGGACAGCTTCTATTTCGTCTAATATTTTCGGATTTACCAGCCCATTACGCGATAAAGACATGACATGGAATTTCTCACCAGTAGCAGGTCCCTGGCTTGCAACTCACGTATGGAACTATTTCGACTATACCCGCGATTTAGATTTCCTCAAGCAGACTGGTTACGAACTTATCAAAAGCAGTGCTCAGTTCGCGGTCGATTATCTGTGGAAGAAACCCGATGGAACCTATACAGCAGCCCCATCAACCTCACCCGAGCATGGGCCGATTGATGAAGGAGCAACTTTCTCGCATGCTGTCATACGGGAGATCTTATTAGACGCAATTGAGGCAAGTAAAATACTCAAAACAGATGAAACCGAACGAAAACAATGGGAAGAAGTACTCAGCCATTTAGCTCCCTACCGCATCGGCCGATATGGGCAATTAATGGAATGGTCTACCGATATAGACGACCCCAATGATGATCATCGTCATGTAAACCATCTTTTTGGGCTGCATCCAGGACATACTCTATCTCCTATTACAACCCCTCAATTAGCCCGTGCAGCCCGTGTAGTACTGGAACATCGAGGTGATGGAGCCACAGGATGGAGTATGGGATGGAAACTTAACCAATGGGCACGCTTACAAGACGGAAACAGAGCTTACACACTTTTTGGAAATCTGTTAAAGAACGGCACTAACGACAATTTATGGGATTCTCATCCACCTTTCCAAATAGACGGCAACTTCGGAGGTACAGCTGGTATTACCGAAATGCTACTCCAAAGCCACATGGGATTTATACAACTTCTTCCAGCCTTACCGGCAGTATGGCACGAAGGTAGTTTTACCGGAGTACGTGCACGAGGTAATTTTTCTATTGATATGAAGTGGAAAGACAATAATCTTACTCAAGCAGTCGTTCATTCCGGCTCAGGAGGTGTCTGCCACTTACACTACAAAGGAGAAAAGCTAAGCTTCAATACAGAAAGTGGAAAAAGTTATATTATCACTTATACAAAAGGGAAATTAACACTGAATCCATAAACAGCTAAGACAACTATCAGTACCTTTTATTTTGGAAACTTCTGAATGAAAAAGGTACTGATAGTGTTTTAAATAATGACATAATATCACCAAACAAGAGACAAAACAGCTAAAATCAAGAAAAAGTAACATAAAAATGGGCTGAAATTACAACAAATCAAGAATATTTTGTAACTTCGGGGAAAAGAGAGAAAGTCCAATGGTATCATTACCATACATTTCACCTTTATCTAATTATCACTCTCCTAAAAAATAGCCCATGGATCTGACTTTAAGACTAAATGCCCGTTTACAGCCCATACATCAATTTCAGTTTGAAGATGTAATCCACACCCTACTTACCAAAAAGGGAATAGGAGAAACAAGCGGAGGAGGTGTTGCCCAAGACCCTGAAGGTGAAACAACATACTGCGAAATAGAAATTCATTTAGACGAAACCAAACCCAATAATATTATTCAGCTTCTTGAGATACTAAGTAAAACAGGAATTCCCAAAGGTTCTACCCTTTGGAGTGCAGACCCCGAGTTCAATATTGAAGTCGGTACATTGGAAGGACTTGCTTATTATTTCAACAATACAGAACTCCCCTATTCCATTTACGAGACTTGTGATGTAAACTATGCACTGGAACAAATGGAAAAGGCTATTGAAGGAATCGGGAAACTATATAGCTATTGGAAAGGAAGAGCATACACAGCACTCTACTTCTACGGCCATTCCTTCTTCGAAATGAAGCAGAAGATAGAAGCTTTCAATGCCACATATCCCCTTTGTCAGAAAAGCCGTATCGAACAAATTGCATAAGCCACACCCATCCTCTCTTACTCAGAGAATGACTTTTCTTTTCCGACAGACACAAATGTAACAAAGAAATGACTAACTTTGCAGCCGTAATACATTGAATTATAATTTAGATTAAATATTATGGCTTTACAATGCGGTATTGTCGGATTGCCAAACGTAGGTAAATCGACACTTTTCAATTGCTTATCGAATGCAAAGGCTCAGGCAGCCAACTTCCCTTTTTGTACCATCGAACCCAATGTGGGTGTAATCACCGTACCCGATGAACGTCTGAACAAACTGGCAGAGCTGGTTATCCCCGACCGTATCGTACCGACAACTGTAGAGATTGTCGATATTGCCGGATTGGTAAAAGGGGCAAGCAAAGGCGAAGGATTGGGAAACAAATTCCTTGCCAACATTCGTGAAACAGACGCTATTCTACACGTACTGCGTTGCTTCGATGATGAAAACGTTACACATGTAGACGGTAGTGTAGACCCTGTGCGCGACAAAGAAATCATCGATACAGAACTTCAGCTCAAAGACCTTGAAACCATCGAAAGCCGCATCCAGAAAGTACAGAAACAAGCACAGACTGGAGGCGACAAAGTAGCCAAGCAAACTTACGAAGTATTGGTTCGTTTCCGCGATGCATTGCTGCAAGGAAAATCGGCACGTACCGTACAGTTTGAGACTAAGGACGAACAGAAAATTGCTCATGAGTTATTCCTGCTTACCTCAAAACCTGTAATGTACGTATGTAACGTAGATGAAGGCAGTGCTGTAAACGGAAACAAATATGTAGAACAGGTACGCGAAGCTGTGAAAGAAGAAGGAGCTGAAATCCTGATTGTAGCAGCAAAAACAGAAGCAGACATTGCGGAGCTTGAAACCTATGAAGACCGCCAGATGTTCTTACAGGAAGTAGGTTTGGAGGAATCTGGTGTAAGCCGACTGATTCGTGCCGCTTACAAACTTCTTAATCTGGAAACCTATTTTACAGCCGGTAAGATGGAAGTTCGCGCCTGGACATTCCACAAAGGATGGAAAGCCCCTCAATGTGCAGGTGTTATCCATACAGATTTTGAGAAAGGTTTTATCCGTGCCGAAGTAATCAAGTTCGACGACTTTATCAAATATGGCTCTGAAGCAGCTGTACGCGAAGCCGGAAAACTGAATGTGGAAGGTAAAGAATACGTAGTAGAAGACGGAGATATCATGCATTTCCGTTTCAATGTATAACGCATCACTTTTCAGAAAAACGAATGGCAGTTTTTTCTTAAAGCATCGTCTTTCTAAAAGAGTTATTTATACGACCAATAATCAGCAGAGGGCATCGTTATCTTTACAGACAGCAATGCCCTCTGTAAACTATATCCCTGTAATTTAATATAATATGAAAATACTTTCTTTTATTCTTTTCATGCTATTGGGTACTACAGCCTACGCACAACAACCGGGTAGCGACAGAGATGCTCACGGTTGTATTCCATCTGCCGGATATACTTGGAGCGAAGCACAAAAAGATTGTATCCGCTTATTTGAAAAAGGAATCCGTGTAGAATCGACCGACAGTACCCGCCAACAAGCTTTTATTGTATTCAGTCCGGATTCTACATTAGCAGAAATTTTTCTACCCGATTGCTCCCAAGGAGAAATTCTCTACAGACGCAATTTACCTAAAGGTGGTTATGCATGGAACATAGAAGACGACGATACTAAAAACGTACGCCTCATCGAAGGAATCTGGACCATCAGCCAGAGAGGTAAAGTCATTTATAAACAGAAACAATATACATGCTGCCCGAAGCACTCTTGTAAAAAAACTTGTGACAAGAATACCTGCTGCAAGAAAGCATGTAAAAAGAAAGTATGCTGTAAAAAGAAGAAATAACCATGAATTATCTGATTATAGGTACAGGAGGTGTAGGAGGAAGCATAGCAGGCTTCCTTGCACTGGCCGGACGAAAAGTAACATGCATTGCCCGCGGAGAACATTTGGAAGCGATACGGACACGAGGACTTCATCTGAAGTCTGATTTGAAGGGAGAACATTTTATCCCGGTCTGCGCCAGTACAGCCGACGAAGTGACAGAAAAGGCAGATGTAATCTTTGTCTGCGTAAAAGGATACTCCATCGACTCTGTAAAAGAGGTAATAAAACGTGCTTCTACTCCTACTACATTAGTAATTCCTATTCTGAATGTATACGGCACTGGTCCGCGTATCGGGCGCCTTGTTCCGGGAGCTGATGTACTGGATGGCTGCATCTACATTGTTGGCTATGTGTCGGGTAAAGGAGAGATAACCCAGTCAGGCAGAGTATTCCGTCTGGTTTGCGGAGCACGCCCCGAACAGGGTATTGCCCAAGAACGGATAGAGCATGTAGCCGAAGACCTGCGCCAGTGTGGTATCAAAGTTGACGTATCCGACGATATCAACCGCGATACATTCATCAAATGGTCCTTTATCTCTGCCATGGCATGTACCGGTGCATATTACGATGTACCCATGGGAGCTGTACAGCACGAAGGGGAACCACGCAATACCTTCAAGGGACTTTCTGCCGAAAGCGAAAAAATAGGCAAATGTCTGGGTATTACCTTCCCCGAAGATATGGTAACCTATAACTTGCGGATTATCGACAAGCTGGAACCGGAAACAACTGCTTCCATGCAAAAAGACTTGGCCAATGGTCATCAGTCGGAAATACAAGGTATACTTTTCGATATGATTGAGTTGGGTGAAAAATTTGATATTGAACTTCCTACCTATCAGAAGGTAGCTGCAAAATTCCGTCAAATATGAAACATCTGGTCGACATCGACACCTGGGAACGGAAAGAAAATTACCTTTTCTTCCGTGATTTTGCCAATTCATGGATTGCAATAACAAGCGAAGTAGACTGCACCGAAGCTTATGATGCAGCCAAAAGCACCGGACGCTCTTTCTTTCTCCATTATCTGTATGCCGTAGTACGTGCTGCAAACGAAATCAAAGAGTTTCGCTACCGATGGGATAAGCACGGACAAGTGGTCTATCACGATACTGTAGATATCACAACTCCCATAGCCGTACCGGGTAAGACTTTCTACACCGTACGTATTCCCTACATCGAAGATTTTGAAGCTTTCTACCGCAATGCACGGCATATAATTGAAAACATCCCTACAGATGGAGACCCTTACGGCACAGACAAACAGATAACCGAACAGGGCGATTTTGATGTCATTCTGCTCAGTGCTACTCCCAAACTGTATTTTACCTCCATTACATATACCCAATATGCGCCCGGACACTCACTGGACTATCCGTTGATGAATGCCGGAAAAGCAGTACGCCGTGAAGGAAGGCTGGTAATGCCGCTTGCCATGACAGTGAGCCATGCCTTTGTAGACGGAGCCCATGTATCCCTCTTCTTCGAGAAAGTAGAGCAATACCTCAAGGAGGTAGGAAAGCAAAGCGTATAATCGCCTTATTTTATACTAAAGCATCCCATACACGTGTACATACGTATACGGGATGCTTTTACTCTCTCAACGGTTCAAATAAGCACACAGAGCCTGTACGGCACGTGCACGATGGCTGATACAGTTCTTTTCTTCACTTCCCATTTCGGCAAAAGTTTCGGTATATCCTTCCGGCATAAATACCGGATCATAACCAAAACCGGAAGCACCGCGTTTTTCTTCGATAATTTCGCCTTTTACCACACCTTCGAACAAATGCTCTGCTCCACCCTCAATCAGGCAAATAGCCGTACGGAATTGCGCCTTACGGTTAGTTTTCCCTTCCATTTCTGCAAGCAGTTTACGCATATTCGCTTCCGAGTCGTGTCCTTCACCTCCGGCATAACGGGCAGAATACACTCCCGGAGCTCCATTCAGTGCTTCTACCTCCAGACCAGTATCATCGGCAAAGCAGTCCAATCCGTAATGACGGTAGATATATTCTGCTTTCAGAACCGCATTTCCTTCCAGTGTATCAGCTGTTTCAGGAATATCAACATCACACTGAATATCCTTCAGACTCAACACTTCTACTTTATCACCCAAAATAGCACGGATTTCTTCCAGCTTATGAGCATTGTTTGTTGCAAATACTAATTTTCGCATATATGTAAAATTATAAGTTTTAAATTCTTACTGAACTTCTTTTTCCTGTGGTATGCACACCACATTTTTCATTTTCCCTTTAAAGCCCATCATACTATCTCCTATCTGTCGGAGCGGAAACACCAGCGTTTCCATGTACCAGATCCGGTCCTTACGCTTCCATTTCGCATTATACACTTCACCGACGCGGCCTTCCAAACGCTCCTCCAATTTCCCGTTTACAAACAGAGAAGTCCCTTTACCGTCTCCCTCTATTCTTATTTTGGTCCATTGTGCCGCAGGCAAGCGATAATTGTGAAACACAAACTCATACCCCTCTCTACGAAATGCAAATTTTCCCGTTCCATTCCAGTTAGTAAGCACTACAGAATGAGGTCCTTTGAACAACACCGCATCTGTCACCGGCTCTGCATCCGGACAGATTTCAAACTCCACAGCATAGGGATAACCGATTTCATCCAATACGGTATTCACAGTATCTGCCCCCGAGAAAACAAGTAGCTCTTCGGAAGGAGTTAAAGCTGTTTTTTCCTTTACCTTCGCCAGCAAATTCACTCCCGGTGCCTCCGGCATGTTATGACACAGCTTTTCAAAAGCCTCATAAGGCATCCGGTTCCGGTTATCTCCTCTCCACATTTTCTCCGAAAGTACCTGTAAAGCAGGGAAACAACGGGCGTGTACATCTTGCTGGCTGATTCCGTTTCCTACTCTGTCGTTCCATACCGCAAACATAGCCCCCAGCAAATCCGGATTTCCTTTTTCTACTTCAAACCCATTATTCATTTGCTCCGGAGTCCATTCATTGTACAACCATCGTATATCCAGATAGTCATGATAATAGTTGACACCGGGTACAATATAAAGATAGGCATCACAGGTATTAATCACTTTATATCCCTCTTTCAATGCCGTTTCAAGATCCAGCCACCCATAATTCCATGCATTTACATAACAGCCTTTTATATCTACCGGTGTAGTTCCCTTCATCTGTTTCAGACTTCCCCACAAACGGGGAGTCTTGCCAAAACTTCTAATGTATTTCAGATAATAATCTGTAAAGTAACGGAATTGCTCCACTTCTTTGATGTTGTATTCATCGGTACCGATATGTACATACGGACCGGTAAAAACAGGATCATCACCCCCAATATATTCGGCAAACAAGGTATCGAGAAAAGCATATACCTCCGGCTTATACAAATCCAGATGGTCCATGCCGTACTCCTTCTTCTCGGCTGCCAGTCTCGGGTTATAATGAGTAAACGCCAACGAATGGGCCGGTACATCGATTTCCGGTATTATTTCAATGCCATAACGGTTTGCCAGTTTCTGAAACTCCTTGAATTCTGCCTTAGTATACGAACCATCTTTTGCTGTCAGCCCTGGAAAACAGTCGCTTTCCAGACGAAAAGCGGCATAAGTCTGGTTCCAGTCATTATTGAAAAACTCCACAAATCCATTGTCATTCAAATGAATCTGAAACTCATTCATTTTATAGAATGAAAGTATTTTGACATAGCTTTCAAGAAAATCCATCGAAAAGAACTTTCTCCCGGTATCGAGCATAAAACCACGGTGTGCATAAGCCGGAAAATCGGCAGTCTTTCCTTTCTGCAACCCTTCCGGCTGGTTGTACAGCATTTGCAGCAAGGTACGGGTGCCCCAGAACACACCTTTCGGTGCCGAAGCGCCTAACGATACATGCGAACGGATGTCCAATTCATACCCCTCTTCACCCAGTACTTTATCGGGCTTTGCCAGATACAGATAAATATCCTGTCGCGACGGCTTCCCGGTTGTTACCCGATACATCCGTCCGAACATTTCTTTCAAATCGTCTGCTAAAGTAGCAGCCACCTCACCAAGTTGTGCTTCTGCCGATGGCTCGATGACAATCCGCCCCTCCCCCGGCAAAACCAGTCTTCCTGAATATCCTTTCCAATTCTGTAATGCAGGAATAACCTGTGGTATACTTTCCTGTGCCCATGCAGCCAAGCTACATACCCAGAGACTAACGATTAACGTGAACAGTTTTTTCATAAGACAAATAGGAATTAACCGGTACGAAGATACCGATTAATTCCTATTAATAAAAGCTTCCAAGCAGGATGAAACAGGAAAGCTTCATCAAAACTACCGGAAGCATGGTTTCTTTTTACATATAATACAATAAAAACGACGCCGTTGTCCGTATAATCAGCGATGCCGGCTTTATATTCGGCGATGCTGAATCTACAATCGACGGCGTCGAATATAGAACGTAATCAGAGAAATCGGTATACTCCACTCATCGCAAGTGCTTTATATACCAACTACCCTATCTGTATTTCAATGTTTCTTTAATTCTTCTGCCGGTACAATACGGTACAGCTTGTCGCTCGGACGTACCCGTTCCGGTACTTTAAACGATACATGTACCCCCTTCTTCACTACATCTACCGGTTTCAGGTTGACACGAGCCTCTTCCAACGTTACATACATTGCTCCTGTAGTAGGTCCTGTAATCAGCAACTTGTCGCCAACCTTGATTTCACTGGCTTCGATCAGGAACTCTGCCACTCCGATATTGGAGAAGTATTTAATACCTTTTCCGGCATAAACTTTACGCTCTGTAGCTTCCGAACCATAATTGCAGCTCCACTCTCCCAAACGCTGTCCCAAATAATATCCGTTCCAGAATCCACGGTTGAACACAGTCTTCAAGCGAGTATCCCAATCTGCCTTCTTCTCTTCGGTAAAAGTTCCATCCAGGTAAGACTGAATAGCTTCCTTGTAACACTCCACTACAGTACGTACATACTCTGGTCCACGTGCACGTCCTTCTATCTTGAACACCCGTACACCTGCCTCAATCATTTCATCCATAAAATGAATGGTCTTCAGGTCTTTAGGTGACATGATATACTGATTGTCCACTTCCAGTTCGATATCGCTCTCCTTGTCTTTCACTATATACGAACGACGGCAGACCTGCATGCAAGCTCCGCGATTGGCAGATGCATTCAGTTCATTCAGACTCAGATAACACTTGCCCGATACAGCCATACACAAAGCACCGTGACAGAACATTTCAATGCGTACCGGCTCTCCCATCGGTCCTTTGATACCTTGTTCCTGAATGGCATCGTATATCTTGCGTACCTGCTTCAGATTCAGTTCACGAGCCAATACCACGACATCGGCAAACTGTGCATAAAACTTCAAGGCTTCCACATTGCTGATGTTGAGCTGTGTAGAAAGATGCACCTCCTGCCCTACTTTATTGCAGTAGGCCATTACTGCTACATCGGCAGCAATTACCGCACTGATACCTGCTTCTTTTGCCGCATCGACAATCTTGCGCATCAAAGTGATATCTTCGTCGTAAATAATCGTATTAATAGTAAGATAACTCTTTACTCCATTTTCATCGCAGATCTGTGCAATTTCGCGCAAATCATCGATAGTAAACGTACTTGCCGAACGCGCACGCATGTTCAGACTTTCGATACCAAAATAGATAGAGTCTGCTCCAGCATGAATAGCAGCAGCCAGAGATTCACGAGAACCCACTGGTGCCATGATTTCAAAATCCTTTATTGAATAATTCATCGCTTCTTATTGATTTACGCTACAAAGGTAACGATTTTTCCGGGAACCACAGAAAAAGCTTGTACAAACACCCCTTCCCCCCTCTCTTTTTCTCCTTCAACAAACAGAATAATAAATAACTATTCATACAGATAGTAAGAAAAACGACGATTTTTTTTACTCTTTATTACTTTTTAATTAAAAATTTCATATTTTTGCGCCCCGATAAAGAAGAAGTATATAAAAATTTTAAATACTTTGAAAAATATTGATGCGAATCAATACCCTGATGAATAAAAAAAAACAGAGAGTTGTTTAATTATAAATCTAAGTAAACTTTAATTAAGAGAGATTTTATGAGTAAGTTTTTATCCCTATTATGCAGTATGCTAATCTGCATAACGACTTACGCACAGAACATTACTGTGAACGGTAAAGTTACAGCCAACGGCGAAGAGATGCCGGGTGTAACAGTAGCGGTAAAAGGAGGAACCCAAGGTACCATTACCTCTATCGACGGAGGATACTCCTTGCAAGTAGACGCTAAAAGCACATTAGTTTTTTCATTTATTGGCTATGAAACTGTAGAAGTTCCCATCAAAGGCCAAAAAGTAATCAACGTAAATCTGGAAGAATCATCTATTGCGATGGAAGAAGTAGTGATTGCCGTGCCTTATGGTACTGCAAAGAAGTCTACCTTTACAGGTTCAGCCAGTGTAATTGACAAAAAAATTGTGGCCTCATCACAGGTAGCCAGCGTTTCTAAAGCATTGCAGGGAACCGTAGCCGGTTTGCAGTCATTCTCTACCAGCGGCCAACCGGGTGAAGATGCAGATATCTATATTCGTGGTGTAGGATCTGTAAATGCTTCACAAACTCCTTTGTATGTAGTTGACGGAGTTCCTTACGATGGAAAACTGTCTTCTATTTCATCACAAGACATTGCTTCTGTCACTGTACTGAAAGATGCAGCAGCAGCTTCACTGTACGGTTCTCGTGCAGCCAATGGTGTAATTATGATTACAACCAAGCAAGGACAAACCGGTTCTGCACCAACCATCCAGTTATCTGCTAAATATGGTTTTTCAAGCCGTGCTGTCAGCGACTATAATCAGTTGAGTACAAACGACTACTTTAAATTGCAATGGGAAGCACTTCGCAACAGCTATATGACCGGAAACAATGCTATGAGTGCTGAAGAAGCAGGAAAAGCAGCTTCTGCTATTTTGGCTACAACTGGTACCGGCGGACTGGGTATCAACCCTTACGGTAGCAAATACCCTCAACCCATTGACCAGTACGGAAACTTGGTAGAAGGAGCCACTCCTCTTTGGGACGACAGTTGGGAAGATGCATTGACACAAGATGCACATTATGCAGATTTGAATGCCAGTGTGTCTGGCGGTAGCGAGAAAACCAAATACTATTTCTCATTGGGTTACCTGGACGATCAAGGTGCTTATATCTGTTCTGGATTTAAACGTTACAACTTAAGAACCAATATTACCACTGATTTACGTGATTGGTTGCAAGTAGGTTTGAACGTATCGGCAAGCCACTCTATCCAAAATTATCCGAAACAAAATGACACAGCAATTGGCAATATTGTATTGGCAGCTCGTAGCATTCCTTCATTCTATCCGGTTTACGAACGTAATATGGATACCGGAGAATACATTCTGGATGAAAACGGTAACCGAATCTACGATTATGGTACCTATCGTAAAGGCTCTTACAACGGACATAACTTTGCACAGTCTATGTACTATGACAAAAAAGAATACAAACGTGACGCTGCATCTGTACGTGGATTTTTGCAAATTACTCCGATTGAAGGATTGAGTTACAAGATGTCTGTAAACTTAGACTATAACAGCCGTTTCACTCATTTTTATGATAACCCGACTTATGGTAAACAACCTTTGATAGGAAGTGTACAGAAAGAAAATAACCGTACTACCGGTATGACATTCAACAATGTATTGAACTGGAATCATACATTCAACGATGCACACGATGTGCGTGTAATGTTGGGTCAGGAGTATTATGAATACAATACATCCAGCTTCGGCGGTTCACGTTCGGGTGTCATCACCGACGGATATTTTGAACCCGATGCTGCTTCTACACTGAACAGTTTCTCTGGTTACAGCGACCAGTACAAATTATTGAGTTATTTTGGTAGTGCAGAATACTCATACCAAGGAAAATATTTTGCATCAACTTCTGTACGTACAGACGGTTCTTCTCGTTTCCATCCAGATCATCGCTGGGGAACATTCTGGTCTTTTGGTGCTTCTTGGAAAATCGTACGCGAAAAATTCCTCGAATCGGCTGCAAATGACTGGTTGACAAACTTGACTTTGCGTGCCAGCTATGGTGCACAGGGTAATGATAATGTAGGTTACTATGCATATCAGGCTTTGTATGGTATGGGAAGCCTGTTTGGAAACCCTGCATTGACAGCTTATCGTCTGGCTACTCCTAACTTGACTTGGGAAACTAACTTAAACCTGAATATCGGTTTGGATTTCGGATTCTGGAACAACCGCTTGAACGGTACTATCGAATACTTCCAGCGTTCATCTAAAGATTTGCTGTTCTCACGCGACCTGGTTCCATCAAGCGGATTCTCTAGTATTGATGCCAACATCGGTAAGCTGAAAAACTATGGTTGGGAATTCACAATCAGCGGAACCCCTATTCTAACTAAAGACTGGACATGGAAATTAAGTGCAAACGCAACTACCTATAAAAATGAAATTGTAGAACTTCCTACAGACGTTATGTGGAACGGTGCAAAAAAATGGGTAAAAGGCGGCTCTTTGTACGATTACTGGTTGTATGAATGGGCAGGAGTTAATCCTGACACAGGTGCACCGCAATGGTATAAAACACAAAAAGACGGAAGCCGAGTACCAACAAGCGACTATTCTTCCCTGAATTCAAACGATAAGGTAAAATTGGGAAGTTCACTGCCGACACTGACAGGAGGTTTCCAGTCTGATTTGACTTGGAAAAATGTATCCTTGTCGATGTTGTTCTCTTATGCAATTGGAGGTAAATTATACAACAACGACTATGTGATGATGATGAAAACCTCTGGAGGTAACGGTAGTTCACTGAGCGAAGAAATGTTGGAACGCTGGCAGAAACCGGGTGACATTACCGATGTACCCAAATTGGCTTACAACCAGACAGACTACTTCACCAGTGGTTCAAGCCGCTGGCTCGTAGACCGTTCATTCTTACGTTTAAAAACTGTGACATTAAGTTATACATTACCGAAAAAATGGATACACGTAGCATCACTGAAAGAAGCAAGTGTCTTCTTGCAGGGAGAAAACTTACTGACATTCAGTCACCAGCAGGGTCTTGATCCGGAACAGCCTATCAGTGGTTCTGTTTCATTCCGCTACCCTGCTATGAAAACTTTCTCATTCGGTATTAATGTAACACTTTAATTTAATTTTTAAAATATGAAATTCAGTTATAAAAATATAGCCTGGGGGATATTACTCGCATGTAGCATGGCATCTTGCGACTTGGATACGATTCCCACTAACTACCTTCCTTCTGAAGACGCGTTTAAAACTACAGCACGTTGCGAAAGTGTACTAAACGGAACATGGAGTTCACTTTTTACCAACGGCTCTACCTATGCATCTATCGGATTAGGCTCTATTATGATGAACGATGATTTCGCCGGATCGGATGTAGTAAGAACAACCAGCTACGGATATAGTGCAAGTTACAGCCTGACCAACGGATACGGACGCGGAGAAATTAACAATATGGCATGGAAGTTGTTTTACGATGCTATCAATAACTGCAACAACATCATTGCCAATATCGACCAGGCTGCAGGAAGTGATAATGAAAAAAATATTATTAAAGGGCAAGCATTGGCTACACGTGGCTATGTATATATGCTTCTGGCTACTCACTACTCTTTCGGAGTAGGAAACGAACAGTATGCAAACCATGCATGTGCTCCTATCTATACAGAACCAACCGGCCTGAACATGGCAATGACCGGTAAACCGGCATCGACTGTAAAAGAGGTATTCCAACGCTCACTGACCGACTTGAAAGAAGCATATAGCCTGATTCCAGACAGTTATAACCGCGGAATCAATGCAACCGATCAGTACCGTATAGACAAGACTGTAGTAAAAGGATTGCTGGCACGCACCAACTTGTATGCGGAACAATGGGAAGATGCTTACAAATATGCAGACGAAGCCATGACTGCCAAAAACAAATACCTCATGTCGGAAGAAGAATTTAAGGGAGGATTCAACGATGCAACTAACGAAGAATGGATGTGGGGATTTTCTTCTACTCAGGAAGATAATCTGTCTGCCTATAACTTCAACTTCAAAGACTGCACAACTGAGGGCTCTTATTACAGCTGCTTTAATGTAGACCCCTATTTTAAAGAAGAATTTGATGACAATGACTACCGAAAAGATTTATTCCAGTGGGGACCTAACGCAGGTTATGGCGAATGGACTATGCTGAACTATAAGTTCAAATTTGCCGATATCAACAATGCATTGGCAGACATTATCCTGATGCGCGTAGCAGAAATGTTCCTCATTAAAGCAGAAGCTGCTACTTATTTGTCTGGTAAAGAAGGTGAAGCGCAGAACCTGTTGAAAGAGTTACGCCAGGCACGATTGAAAGCTGGGCACACTGCAGAAGAGGTTACTGCAACAGGTGATGAGCTGAGAGAAGAAATCTGGATGGAACGCCGCAAAGAATTGTGGGGAGAAGGATTTTCTCTGACAGACTTGCTCCGCAATCAGAAAAGTCTGGAACGTAAAAACTGGAGTCATTACGTAGAATGTGTTCTTAATCCTGATGGAAGCAATTCTAATATTCCTATTGTAGACGAAAACGGTAATCTGATTTTTGCAGATGATAAACCCGAAAGCTACAAAAAGGAAAGATGTACACTCATCCAGGGACATACTGCAGCAAGAACAGTCTTCCCCGATGGATCAGCATTTGAACCGAACAGCAAATACTATCTGTTCCGTATTCCGGAAAAGGAAGAATTGCAGAATGCAAATCTTTACACAAAATACCCAATGCTTCCATTCTATAATTAAAGTTCATATAAAAACAGTTTGTTATACACTCCCAGATGAGCCACAGTTCATCTGGGAGTTTTTATTTTATTAAAAATAAGCAGGCTCCATATTATATCATGGGATAAAAATGGTATTACCCATAGCCTCATCAACTCATGCAGATTTTTATTAACTTTGCAGCCTAAAAGCATGTCAATATGAAGATTAGAAACATAGATTTAGGAGAAAAGCCTGTACTATTGGCTCCAATGGAAGATGTAACCGATCCGGCTTTCCGACTATTGTGTAAGGAATTCGGAGCCGATATGGTATATACAGAATTTGTATCGAGCGATGCACTGATCCGTTCCGTTGGGAAAACGATGCTAAAACTGAACATCAGCGATGCAGAACGTCCGGTTGCAATACAGATATACGGAAAAGATACAGAAACCATGGTAGAGGCTGCACGTATCGTAGAACAGGCACAACCAGATATTCTGGACTTAAACTTTGGCTGTCCTGTAAAACGAGTAGCAGGTAAAGGAGCCGGATCTGGCATGCTGCAAAATGTACCTAAAATGCTGGAAATTACCCGAGCTGTCGTAAATGCTGTAAAGATTCCGGTCACAGTCAAGACTCGTTTGGGATGGGATGCCGAGCATAAAATTATTGTCGACTTGGCAGAACAGCTACAGGACTGTGGAATCGAAGCACTTACCATACACGGACGTACCCGTGCGCAAATGTATACCGGAGAAGCAGACTGGACACTAATTGGAGAAGTAAAAAATAATCCTCGGATGCGTATTCCTATCATCGGAAACGGAGATGTCACTACTCCCCAACGCGCCAAAGAGTGTTTCGACAAATACGGAGTAGATGCCATCATGATAGGACGCGGAAGTTTTGGACGCCCCTGGATTTTTAAAGAAGTAAAACACTATCTGAATACTGGAGAAGAACTTCCTCCCCTCTCCTTCAAATGGAGAATGGATGTCCTGCGACGGGAGGTACAAGACAGTGTAAACTTGCTTGATGAACGCCGGGGTATTTTACATGTACGACGACACTTGGCGGCCTCCCCTCTTTTTAAGGGAATACCGAACTTTAAAGAAACACGGATTGCCATGTTACGCGCTGAAACTCTTGAAAGTCTGAATCAGATTCTGGATACAATAGAAGCTAATTTTGGAGAGAACTAATTCATAGTCACTCTAAAATGGTTTTTCATGCACATAATATATAAAAATGTGCAAAGAATATGCATTTATTTGCCGGAATATTTGTATAGAACAAGAAATATTCACACCTTTGCACCGAAAAGTAAACAATTTATTCTATTTATAAACTTAAAATTTTAAAATTATGTCTGAAATCGCATCAAAAGTACAGAAGATTATTGTTGATAAATTAGGCGTAGAAGAATCAGAAGTAACAACAACTGCAAGCTTCACTAACGACCTGGGTGCTGACTCTTTGGATACAGTAGAATTGATCATGGAATTCGAAAAAGAATTCGGTATCTCTATTCCAGATGATCAGGCAGAAAAAATCCAGACTGTAGGCGACGCTATCTCTTACATCGAAGCTAACGCAAAATAATTAATTCTTCTTATGGAATTAAAAAGAGTTGTAGTAACAGGTCTCGGTGCATTGACTCCTGTAGGTAATACTGTTCCTGAATTCTGGAACAACCTGATTAACGGAGTAAGCGGAGCGGGACCTATTACTCATTTCGACGCCAGCAAGTTCAAGACTCAGTTTGCTTGTGAGGTAAAGAACTTCAATGCGACCGATTTTATCGACCGCAAAGAGGCTCGTAAGATGGACCTTTATACTCAGTATGCCATCACTGCTGCCAAAGAAGCTGTAGCTGATGCCAACATTGACGTCGAAAAAGAAGATTTAAACAAAATCGGAGTAATTTTCGGAGTAGGAATCGGTGGACTTCATACTTTCGAAGAAGAAGTTTTAAACTACGCACAGACCAAAGATACTATTGGCCCACGTTTCAACCCATTCTTTATCCCGAAAATGATTGCAGACATTGCATCAGGACACATCTCTATGATTTATGGATTTCACGGTCCTAACTTCACTACCACTTCTGCTTGTGCCTCTTCATCAAACGCTATCGGTGAAGCATTCAACTTGATTCGCTTGGGAAAAGCAAACATGATTGTGGCTGGAGGTGCTGAAGCAACAATCTACCCTGCTGGTGTAGGTGGCTTCAACGCAATGAATGCACTATCTACCCGAAATGACGATCCAAGCCACGCTTCACGTCCGTTCAGCGCAAGCCGCGACGGTTTCGTAATGGGTGAAGGTGCCGGATGTTTGATTTTGGAAGAACTGGAACATGCAAAAGCCCGTGGTGCTAAGATTTATGCCGAACTGGCCGGAACAGGTGCATCAGCCGACGCTTATCATATAACAGCCTCTCATCCTGAAGGTCTGGGTGCGAAACTGGTTATGACAAATGCGCTCGAAGATGCAGGTATGCAACCGGAGGATATCGACTACATCAATGTACACGGTACTTCTACACCGGTAGGAGACATTTCAGAAGTAAAAGCAATCCAGGCTTTGTTTGGAGAACATGCTTACAAACTGAATATCAGCTCTACCAAATCTATGACTGGACACTTGCTTGGAGCTGCTGGTGCAGTAGAAGCAATTGCTAGCGTATTGTCTGTTAAGAACGACATTGTTCCTCCTACTATTAACCATGAAGAAGGTGACAACGATGAACAAATCGATTACAACCTGAACTTCACTTTCAACAAGGCACAAAAACGTACCGTTCGTGCTGCGTTAAGTAATACATTTGGTTTTGGTGGACACAATGCATGTGTAATCGTAAAAAAATACACTGAATAAACTGTGTTTAGCAATATAACAGATAAGATAAGACTCCTCTTCCGAAAGGATAAGGAGCCTTATCTTTGTTTTTATAGAATACTTGGATTTTATCCACACAACATTAGCATTTATCAACAAGCTCTGCTACATAAGTCTTCTTCTATCAAAGCAGGGAAGGGACGCTTGTTGAATAACGAACGACTGGAATTTCTGGGAGATGCTATTTTGGATGCAGTTGTAGCAGATATTGTTTACAAACGTTTTGAGGGAAAACGGGAAGGATTTCTTACAAATACACGTTCTAAAATAGTACAGCGAGAAACTCTGAACCACATCGGTAAGCAAATAGGTCTGGATAAGCTAATAAAATACACTACAAAACAGTCGTCGCACAACAGTTATATGTGCGGGAATGCATTCGAAGCTTTGATAGGAGCTATTTATCTGGACCGAGGCTACGGTGCCTGCAAAATGTTCATGGAAGAGCGTATTATCAAACAATATTTGAATTTGGAGAAAATCTCACGCAAAGAGGTGAACTTTAAATCGAAACTGATAGAATGGAGTCAGAAAAACAAATTTGAAATCAGCTTCGAATTACTTGAACAATCTCACGATGAAGATCAGAATCCTGTTTTCGAATCGCAAATATTGGTTGAAAATATAGCTGCTGGAAAAGGTAAAGGATACTCTAAAAAAGAATCACAACAGGAGGCTGCTCACGAAACACTGAACAAAATCAAAAATGATCCGCAATTTATTGATATCATTTTTGCAGCAAAAGCAGAACGTGAAAAAGCTGAAAATCCGACAAATACAGAAAAGGAGAAGCATCCGGCACCGATTGATGAGCTAAAAGAGTCTTTCATACAGGAAGAAACTATTTCTGAAAAATATGAAGACCACGAACGCATTATTGCAGAAGCAGAAGCGGCTGCATTTCTTGAAAAAGAAACAACCGGAACAGACAACTAATAACCGGAATTTAGACAAAAAATATCCTATTGTACCAAGCTATTTTA